>JAFGTQ010000022.1 GCA_016934015.1 Acholeplasmataceae bacterium
AGTTCTTCTTTCATATCGACAAAATGTAAAGTGGGTAAGCTTCCTTCATAGGGAGAGTTCAATTCAAGAAGTTCAAATCCTTTTTGATTTTTCGATTGAAACATCATGTCAACACTGGGTGTTGCACTTCCAAAAACAATAGGGCAATGATTTATTTCACTTTTTAACATGAGTAATGCTTTTGTGTCAACATATAGTCCGTCCGTTTGAATATAGGATGGATCATGTTCTTCATCCACAATAATTAATCCTAAATCATCAATCGGAATCGATACTAAACTTCGTGTTCCACAAATGACATCAACTTTCCCAGAAATGATTCTTTCAAACTCATCGTGAGATTCACCTTTTGATAAACCACTATGGTAAATCGCAACCTCTTTAAACTTGGATTTTAATCTTTGTGCCATTTGAGGTACTTGCATGATTTCTGGAACTAAAACTAATGCTTTCATTCCTTTTTCAATGACTTTCTGAATGGCTTTAATGTATACTTCAGTCTTTCCTGAACCTGTGACACCTTTGAGTAAAAATCGTTGATTTCGATTGAAACCATTCACAATTTTTTCAACTGCATATGTTTGTTCAGAATTGAGGTTAATCGGTTTATTTTCTAATTGAAAAACATGTTTGATATCTCGGATAACACGTCTTTTCTCTTCTTTTATAACCTCATGCTTAAGCCATGTATTGATGCGTGAAGGCGAAAGTCCTTGATCTAAAAGATCACGTCTTGAAATCTCTTTATTTTCAGTAAATTGATGGATAATTTCAATTTCATCAAAAGCTTTTTTATAGATATGGTCAGGCTGATATTGATAAACCGTTTCAAACTTAGGATTTGCATATTTACTGACTTCAACTTGAATATCAACACTACCTTGTTCTTTTAGTTTTCTAAGCTTTGGATAATATATTTGATCTTTTTTCGTTAAACGCCATATGCCATCTCGATTAAATTTAGCTGAAATCTCTAAATCACTAATTGGTTGGATTTGGTAAACAACTCTTTTGAAATTCATGAAAAGTTCTTTCGGCATTAATTGATAAAAAATGGAAGCATATGCGTAGGTCGATTGTTTTTGAATTGAATCGGCAAATATAAACAACTCTTCACTAATGGATGGATAAGCGTCAATGACTTCCTCAATCTCTTTTGTTGCTAAATCACTTGTATTTTTAATCTTTGTCACAACACCTAATTTAGTTTGATGTTGAAATGGGACAACCACTCGCATACCGCGCACCAAAAAAGACCGGTATTTTTCCGGTATGATGTAATCATAAAACGCATGACTTTCTTGATATTTTAAATCGACGATGACTTCAGCAAACAATTGGATCACCCATTATGATTATACCATGCTCATGAAACAAAAAAAGTAACCGAGGTTACTTTATTGTTTTAAGAAGGCGATCAATATGATTGCCATAAGCTAATGCTTCATCAAACTTAAAAATAAGGTCAGGAATTTTACGAATATTCTTAATCTTTTTCGCTAATTCCATCCGAATGACAACCTTTTTATCTTCAATGGCTTCTTTCGCATGTTCAATCACTTTAGGATCATCTGACAAGATCGTATAGTAGATAGTCGCAAACGATAAATCTTTTGTGACTTTAACTTCGGTTAAGTTAATATAACCAAAACTCTTATCTTTCACTTCAGTGTTAACGATGGGTGCTAATTCTCTTTGAATTAAACTTGCAAGTCTTTCAATGGTAACAGATGACATATTACTTCACCTCGACTTCTTTTAATTGGGATGCCTCAATGATATCTCCAGGTTTAATATCGTTAAAGTTTTCAATCGATAATCCACATTCAAATCCAGTTCTAACTTCTTTCGCATCATCTTTGAAACGTTTTAAAGATGCTAATTTACCTTCGTAAACGACAATACCATCACGTAATACTCTGACGAGTGCATCACGTTTGATAACACCGTTAGTGACATAACAACCTGCAATCGTTCCAATTTTAGATACTTTAAAGATGTCACGAACTTCAGCTTCACCAGTCACAACTTCTTCGAAGGTAGGTTCAAGCATACCCTTTAAAGCTGCTTCAATATCTTCTGCAACGCGGTAAATAATATTATAAAGTCTAATTTCAACACCATTTTCATCAGCAAAATGCTTCACAGCTGATGTGGGTCTCACATTAAATCCAATGATCACGGCACTTGATGCATTCGCGAGTGTGACATCACTTTCGGTAATCGCGCCTACAGTTGATCTAACAACATTCACGTGAAATCCTTCAATATCAATTTTTTCTAATAAGTTTTTAAGTGCTTCAATCGATCCTTGTACATCACCTTTAATGATGATATTTAATTCTTTAGTCGTTTGTTCTAAATCGCCAAACATCGTATCAAGTGACGTCTTTTTAAAGGTTTTTTGTTCGCCATCTTTCACTCTTGATTGGCGTTCTGAAGCGATTTGACGGGTGATTTTTTCATCTTTAAATGCCATGAAAATATCGCCTGCTTGAGGAACTTCATTTAATCCAGTTACTTCAATTGGTTGAGAAGGTAATGCTTCTTGATAACGACGTTTCAAATCATCTTGCATCGTTCTTACTTTACCATAAGTATTTCCAATGACGATGTAATCGCCAATTTTAAGTGTACCTGTTTCAACAATAAGGGTTGCGACTGCTCCACGACCTTTATCAAGACTAGCTTCAATAACTGTCCCTTTGGCTAAACGATGAGGATTTGCAGTTAATTCTTCAATTTCACTGACAAGTTGAATCACATCAAGTAATTGTTCAATCCCTTGTTTTTTAAGTGCTGAAATATTGACAAAAGGAACATTTCCACCCCATGCTTCAGGTGTTAATCCTCTTTCAGATAATTCTGTCATGACACGATCTGGATTGGCACTTGCTTTATCTATTTTATTGACAGCCACAATTATCGGAACTTTTGCGGCTTTCGCATGGTCTAAGGCTTCAACTGTTTGAGGCATTACACCATCATCAGCTGCGACAACTAAAACAACGATATCGGTTACTTTAGCTCCACGCGCACGCATTTCAGTAAATGCGGCATGGCCTGGAGTATCAATAAATGTAATGGGTTCTCCATTTCGTACGACTTGATAGGCACCAATGTGCTGTGTGATTCCACCAGCTTCACCTTCAACGACTCTAGATTTCCGAATCGCATCGAGTAGTGTTGTCTTACCATGGTCAACGTGACCCATAACAGTAACGATTGGTGGTCTTTTTATCATATCTTTAGGATCATCAACAAGTTCCATTTCATCATAACGAGTGACGTCTGTGATGACTTCATCTTGTATTTCATATCCTTCTTCGAGTGCAATCAGTTCGACGGTTTCACGGTCAATGACTTGATTCACGGATGTCATCAAACCGAGTCCCATTAATTTCTTAATCATCGCTGCATTACTTAATCCAAGACCTTCAGCAACCATCGCAACATTCATTTCTGGATAGTAAGTTAAAATCTTTTCTTTTGGTTCTAAAATCACTTTTTTAGGTGCGTTAGGCTGCCGGTTATCTTTCGGTCGATTACTCGGTCTTTTATTATTTGTAAATTTCTTTTTTTGTTGTGGCATAAAATCACTTCCTTATCTGATTCATCAATAATTGACTAAACCCCCTGTCGGTTATACCAATCACTTTGATGTCTTCCTTGCCTAAAGCTCTTGAGATTTCATCGGAATTTAACATTTCGATGACCTCAACACCATAGGTCTTTGCCTTATCATAAACTTTTTTTTTGGTTGTGTGTGATGCATTCGTTGCTAAGACAATGAGAAACACGTTTTTAGTTCTTAAACGTGTAATGGTCATGTCAGTTCCAACCGCAACTTTTCTTGCACGATGCGCTAATCCAATCGTGTTAATCATTGGCAATCTTTAACAGTTCCACATAAATCTCATCAGGAACCGGAACTTCTAACTTTTTGTCGAGTGCTTTTGTTTTTTGAGCAAGTAAAATAACTTCTTTTGTGAATTTAATATAAGCTCCTCGGCCTGGTGCTTTACCAATGAAATCAATCGACACTTGACCTTCTTTGGTTGCAGCTATCCGAATGAGTTCTTTTTTAGGTAAAACTTCTTTTGTGACAACACATGTCCGAAGTGGAATCTTTTTGATTTTACTCATCATTATCCTCCTTAGTAGAGAATGCCCTCACCTTGTGCCATTGCTTCTGACTTAATGTCGATACTCCATCCACATGCTTGAACAGCGAGTTTAACATTTTGTCCAAGTTTACCAATTGCTAATGAGAGTTGGTCATCAGGAACGATGGCAAGTGCAGTTTTTTCTTTAGGATTGACTCTTGTCACTGCAATCACTTCTGCAGGTTGTAATGCATTGGCAATCAATTCTTTTTCATTATCGCTCCAACGGAACAAATCAATTTTTTCATCCGAAAGTTGTTTTACAATTTCACGGATTCTTGATCCACCTTCGCCAACACATGCTCCGATGGGATCAACTTTAGCATCATTCGACTTCACACCAATTTTAGTGCGATCTCCTGGATCTCTTGCAATACCCATAATTTCAATCGTACCATCTTTGATTTCTGGAATATAATTTTCAAGTAATCGAATAATTAAAGATGGATGTGCACGAGAAACAAAGACTTTAGGCCATTTTGTTTTCATTTCGACATCAGAAACATAAACTCTAATATGATCACCTACATGGAAGTGATCTTTTGGAAGTGCTTCTTTTTTAGGTAGTAATGTCGTTAAATCTTTACCAATATCTAGACGGTAATGATCATCAGCGATGTCAATGACACGCGCATTAATCATTTCATGTTCATGTGATTTAAAATGTTTGTATAGATTTTCTTTTTGCATCGAGATTAAGGTTTCGTTTAGACGACTCTTAAAATCTCTGACTGCAAAATGACCAAAATCCTTCGGGTCAATTTTTTGTTCAATGACTTCGCCAACTTTAGCGCGAGCGTTAATCTTTTTCGCATCTTCTAATAAGATTTGTGTGTAATTCTTATCTGCATCAATGCTATATTCATCAACGACTAAATGCTGAGTGTAGACAAGAATTTCATACTTATCTTCTTTAATTTCTACACGACAAGATCTCACATCATGAGCTTTTTTACATCCAGCAATCATTCCTTGGACGAATGCTTCGACGACTTGGTCATGTGATAATTCTTTTTCTTCAGCTACTAATTCAATGTTTTTAAAAAACTCTTTACTAATCATGTGATCCTCCTAAAATTTAATCGCTGTTCGCATTTTTTTAACAGCTTCAAATTTAATATCTATGTGTTTTAATCGACCTTTGTCGTTTATTTCTATTTTCATTATATCATCATTGAATGCGATTAATGTGCCATAGCTTTTCATGTTTGTTGCTTCAAAATAAACATATTTACCCATCGCTTTTTCAATATCTTCTTTTGTCTTTAGTGGACGCTCTGCACCTAAGGATGAGAGTTCTAAATAATAAGTAGGATCCAAGTCATCATCCGATAAAGATTCAACATAAGTCATATGAATCTTTTCTAAAAGATTGATATCCATCGTGTCTGTATCAATAAGGATTTCAACAATCTTTTCTCCAAACTCTTTTTTCGTACGAATACTATAGACACTTAAGTCATAAGTCTCTAAAATTTGATTTAATTTCTCTTTTAAATGCTCTAAATTCATAGCTACCTCAATAAAATTGAGTGGAATCGTCAATCCCACTCATGCTGCTATTAATTATAACACTATATACTTGGTATTACAATAAAATTAACATTTTTAAAGCGATATTTATGGTAATTTAGTCAATTTGTTGCGAATCATTTGCAAGTAATGAAAAATGTGCTATACTTTAATTGCGAATCATTTGCAAAAAGGAGTGCAGCTTATGCGTAAATTATTTTACTTAATTCTAATCTTATCAAGTACCGTTTTTTTGATGTCTTGTACATCTACTAAAAATGCTGATATTGTAACAACCGCTTTCCCTCAATATGACTTTGCACGGGCAATCGTCAAAGATAGAATGACGGTTAGTTTATTAGTGAATCCAGGCCAAGAAATTCATAAATATGAAGTAACTTCGAAAGACCGAATTGCGATTAATCAATCTAAATTATTTATTTTTACGAGTTTAGAAATTGATCAATGGTTAAAAGATCCCTCATCTATGGCAGGTGAATCCACAATCATTATGGATTTATCGACTTCTTTCGAAGAAGTTCATGATGATCATTTATCACTTTCAACAAGTAATCTTGAAATCGATGACCATGATCATGACCATGATATTCACTATTGGGTAGATCCTTTGATTGCCATTGAATTAATTCATGCCATTTATGACAATATCATTTTAATTGATCCAGAAAATCAAGCCTTTTATGAATCCAATATGGAAGATTATGTTGAAGAAATTCATGAACTACATGAATCATTTGAAACATTAATTGAAACGAGTGGATGGGAAGAAAGAACACTATATTTTGCTGGTCATAATGCCTTAGGGTTATTTGCTGAAAGATACCATTTAAATATTGTTTCGATATATACTGATTTTAAACCTGAACAAGATACTTTATCTGCTGAAATGATCTCATTTATGAATCTCATTAAGAGTAGTGACACACATTATTTGATGATTGAAGAACTTATTGAACCTTTAGTTGCAAATAAGATTGTTGAGTCACTCGATAAAGAAAATTATGAACTTCAATTATTAGAACTTCATGCCTACCATAATGTTTCGAATACAGATTTTAATAATCAAGAAACTTACGCATCCTTATTTGCTCGTAACATTCTACATATCACATTAGCTCTAACAGGAGGTAACAATGATTAAATATGAAAATATTGAAGTAAGTTTTGGAAAATTTAATGTTTTAAAAAACATTTCTTTTCAATTAAATCCTGGTGAAATGCTTCATATCATTGGACCGAATGGTAGTGGGAAAACGACTCTAGTTAAACTACTCGTTGGTTTATTAGAACCTACGAGTGGTCATATTGAAAATCATGCGATTCAAATGGGTTATCTTCCACAGAAGCTAAATACCAAACTAAATTTACCGATGACGGTTCGTGAAGTTATCTATAGTGGTGTAAATCATCAGAAACTAAAACCGACAAAAGCTCAATGTGAACTCATCAAATCTTGGTTAGATATGATGGAAATTCCTCATTTATTTGAATCGAGTATGTCGTACCTATCGGGTGGGCAACAACAAAGAGTTTTTTTAATTCGAGCCTTAATCTCTGAGCCTGACTTACTCATCTTGGATGAACCTACTTCTGCACTTGATCCATCCTTTAGAGAAAAATTCTATCACATGCTCTACCAATTTCAACAAGAAAAAAACATGACGATTATCCACGTAACCCATGATTTAACCGATGCAGTTAAAGAAGACTGCAAAGTCATGTATGTCGATCAAACTGTTAAATTCTTTGGAACATATAAGGCGTATCATGAATTTGAACATAGGGGGCACCATCATGCTTGAACTCTTAAGTTATGATTTTATTCAATATGCACTAATCATTGGAATCTCATTAGCATTATCTGCGGCTTTATTAAGTCCTTTTTTGGTTTTAAATCAACAAGCAATGATTGCAGACGGATTAGCTCATGTCAGTTTTGCTGGTTTAATTTTAGGTATCTTATTTATAGAACAACCTTTATATATCGCGATTCCATTTGTGATGTTAGCATCCCTTTTTATCAAGTATTTATCAACTTCAAAAACGATTAATGGTGATGCAGCTATTGGATTAGTTTCTGCGATTTCTTTTGCGATTGGCTTAATCATCATCAAGAAAAGTAGCGGCTTTAATATATCTGTTGAAAGCATGCTTGTTGGAAATATCTTTACAGCTACCATGGCTGATATGATTTTATCAATTATGATTTCACTCATCATTTTAGGTTTTATTTTATTTTCATATCGAAAGTTATTTCTAATGACTTATGATTTAAATTATGCGAAATTTTCGAAGATTAATACAAATTTATATGGTTATCTTCTTGCAGGACTCACAGCATTTTTCATCGTGATTGGTGTTCGGACGATAGGAACTCTACTCATCTCGGCTCTCGTTGTTTTTCCATCTGTCATTAGTTCTCAACTCACAAAGAGTTTTAAAGGAACATTAACCATTGGAATAATCTCCTCACTTTTTATTGTCATTATTGGAATTTTCTTAGCTCACCCCATCGAAGCTCCAGTAGGATCTACGATTGTTCTACTCTATGCGATTCTTCTACTTTCAATTTTGCTTATAAAACAAATCAAAAGGAGGGGTTCATCATGAGAATGACACATCAAAGACAAATGATTTTAGATGTATTAAAAAAAGACTATCAACCAAAAAGTGCAGATATGATTTTGCATCTAATCCATGATCCCAAACTTAATTTATCAACCGTTTATCGAACACTTGATGCGTTTTTTAATGTAGGAATCCTATCAAAATCAACGATTGATAACATAAATTATTATTATGTGACGGATCATAAACATCATCATTATATGGTCTGTACGCAGTGTAAAAAAATGTTCCCAATCGATTGTCATTTAGATGAAATTGCAAAAGATGTCGCTGAAAAACATGAATTTAAGATCACCCATCACGATATGACAATTTATGGAATTTGTAAGGAGTGTCAACTCAAAATGTAAAAAAATAATGGAGTGAATTTTCACTCCATCTTTTATTCACTAGCGATGAGGATCATACTTAATTGAATCAAGATACGTCTTATCTTTTTCATCAATTTTAGTTTTTAAGAGCAGATAATTACGCATGTCACCTTTTTCAATATATTATTTAATTCTTAATATACGAATTTGAATGATGATTCCAATTCCTGCAATAACCATTAATAGGATACCTGTAATCACAGCGACTAATAGTTGAGAATTTGGCGCAAAACTTGAAGCAAACATATTGATGATATAAACTAAAAAGTAACCATAAAGCAAATATTTTAACCAATTGACTTCATCCGCAGTAATCTTGACAATTCTTGTATCTTTACTACGATAAACTAAAAATCCAAGAACAATTCCTAAAACAAGTAATCCTAAAATCAAATAGCTTAACCAAGGCATTTGATCACGTAAATAAACAGATAAAATCACATTACCACCCATGAAGAAAAAAACAATAAATAAAATAAATTGAACCATTAAACTCTTTCTTAATAAACTCATTTCATCGTACTCCTTTTTTATATTTTTTTGTATGAAAAATGTTATACTAAACTTAAAGCGAGGGATAATTCATGAAAAAAGCAGTCTATCCAGGAACATTTGATCCATTAACGATTGGTCATTTGGATATTATAAAACGTGCAGTAAAGCTTGTGGATGAACTTCATGTCGTCGTGGCTGATAACTATAAAAAGAAACCAACATTTACATCTGAGGAACGGATGGAAATGATTAAACGTGTAACCCATGATGTCGATAATCTCGTCATCGCAACCACGAATGATCTTGTCGTTCGTTATGCTGAGAAAAATGGAATTCATCTCATGGTTCGTGGTTTAAGAAATATTCAAGATTACGAAAATGAATATGCACTCTATCAATTTAACCGTAATATCAACCGTAATATTGAAACAATCATTTTATTTCCATCATCACGTAATCACTTTGTATCTTCTTCGGCTATTAAGGAACTTGTTGTCCATTATGCAGATATATCACCTTACGTACCCAAAGAAATTATTAAGGAAGTCCAAGAACGATTACGGCCTAAATCAAGTGAATCGATTTAAAAAATGTATAAAGCTGATCATCCATGATATGTGGTGCGATATGATCGGCTTTTTCTTTTAACTCAGGAAATCTTGTGTTATTCATCGCGATTCCAATATCCGCCATCTCAATCATCATCACATCGTTTGCTCCATCACCAACACAAATGAGTCGATAATCATTTTCGAATTCTAAAGCTTTTTTGATGCCATAAGATTTATTAATGTGACGATAAGTGAAATCAGCACCTCCATAATGCCATGGATAGCTCTTGAATTTAGGAATTCTTTCACCCATTTTTAATAGTGTTTCTTCATGCTCGCCAAATAACCATAATTGGTAAATCGGATGTTTTAAATAGAAGTTTTCATCAACTTTGGGTGCAATCCCACGAAGGAGCGTCATTCCTTTTTCGACTTTTTCATCCCAAACATTGACGGCATCATCATAAAGACCAACCATTCCAACCGAAAGTTTTTCTTGTGTAGCAATCCCAATGACTTCTTTGATATCTTCAATTTCAATCGGTGCATTATAAATCACTTCATCATTTTTCATGACCACACCACCATTCACTAAAACCTTGTAGGTGAAGCATGGTAAAATGCTTTCAATAATGGAAAGTTTTGATAATCCACGTCCTGTTGCTAGCCCCAATATGACATCATCTTTTTCTGAAAGCTCAAAAATGAGCTTTTTTGTTTGTTCTGGAATAAGCCCAAGAGTATTATTGTAGATGGTATTGTCAACATCAAAAAAGATTACAGATTTCATCATACACCTCTTTGAATTATTATAGCATAATATGTATTCTACTATCATTTTTAAAGATTTTATTATAGAATAGTATTGAAGTTTTCGTTACTGGAGGAAGTTTTATGAGAAATCAATTACTCAAAACCGGAGAAATCGGCGTTTTTGCGTTAGGTGGACTCGGTGAAGTTGGGAAAAATACATATGTTTTTGATATAGAGGATCAACTCTTTATTGTTGATGCTGGGATTTTATTCCCAGATGAACATTTACTTGGGATTGATTATGTTATCCCTGATTACCAATATTTGGTTGAGAATCAAGAACGTATTGTGGGTCTTTTTATCACCCACGCACATGAAGACCATATTGGTGGAATTCCTTATTTATTAAAGAAAGTTGAAATTCCAAAAATATATGCCGCTGGCATCGCTGTCGACATGATCGAAAATAAATTATTAGAACACAGTGATATTAAGCCACCAAAAATTGAGGAATATAAAAGTTATTACAAATTTTCATTTAAAGGCGTAGAAATATCGTTTATTCGGATGAATCATTCGATTCCAGATATGTTTGGTATCGTATTTAGAACAAAAGAAGGTATTTTATTTCATACTGGAGATTTTAAAGTCGATTATACACCTGTTGGTCCTGCTGCTGAATATGATAAGCTTGCTGCCATTGGTGCTGAAGGTGTTTTATGTCTACTTTCTGATTCTACGAACGCTGAACGTGATGAACTCATCCCATCAGATAGTAAAATCGGGAAATCAATCAATGAATTATTTTCAAGAATTGAAGGAAGAATTATTATCGCGACATTCGCATCCAATATGTATCGAATTCAACAAATCATTGAAGCATCTGTCTTAAATGGTCGTAAAGTTGCCGTTTTTGGTCGAAGTATGGAACGTGCCATTGATATTGGGATGCAAACTGGATACATTAAAGTGCCTAAAGATTACATTTTAAATGCAGAACAAATCAATCGCGCAAAACCACATGAACTTACTGTATTAGTGACTGGTTCACAAGGTGAACCACTTGCAGCATTAAGTCGAATCGCGAATGGTTCACATCGCCAAATTAAGGCGATGGCTGGCGATACGGTCATCTTCTCTTCATCTCCGATTCCAGGAAATCAAGAAGGCGTTAATAAAACCATTAACAAATTATTCCGATTAGATGTTGAAGTCATCACACATGGACCACTTGCAGATACACATACATCCGGGCATGGTGCTCAATCTGATCTAAAACTTATTTTAAGTTTAACAAGACCAAAAATGTTTATCCCCATCCATGGTGAACATCGTATGCTTAAAACACACAAAGAACTTGCAATTGAAGTGGGAGTTGATCCTAAAAATATTTTAGTCATGGATAATGGCGATTTAGCAGCGATTACAAAAGATTCAATTCGCTTAGCCGGTAAAGTTACTTCTGGTGAAATTTACATTGATGGAACTGGCATTGGTGATATTGGTTCACAAGTCATTAGAGAACGTAAAATGCTATCTGAAGAAGGATTATTTTCAGTCGTCTTATCGATTAACTCTGAGACTAAAACTTTGATCAATGATCCAACTGTTGTTTCTCGTGGTTTCATTTACATGAAAGGAAATGAAGAAATTACGGCTTCTTTAAGCAATCATGTGAAAAAAATGGCTTTAGGAGAACTTGGTAAAAAAATGTTTAACGAACAAACTCTAAGACAAACGATTGTCGATCAGCTCGGCCAAATCATCTATGAACTAACCCAAAGAAAACCACTGATCATTCCAATTATCGTTGATTTAAAATAAAAAAATAATTCCGGAAAATCCGGAATTTTTTTATGCCATATAATCTAAGAACGCATCAAACACATATTTTGTGATCAGTGCATCATCCATCGCATCATGTGCCTGATCTAATGGAACATCGTAATATGTTTTATAAGCTTTAAACAAACCCAAATCATCTTTTAAATTGTAATAATCTTTATGAAGTTTTAGCAAATCAATAAAATCATCATCTTTGGTTAAAGGGGGCACTTGATGAATCTGATAAGCATCATGGAGTGCTGAACGATCATTCTTTCCCCATACAACTAGCATAGGTTTATAGGTTTTCATGATGTCTTTTAGTTCTTCATAGAAGATAGAAAAAGGTTTTGCTTGTTGCATAAAAATTTCTTCATCTAAATTTAAAAACTTTTTTGTTCTTCGAGATAGTGTCTTCATCTCTTCAGGAAAAACATAATAGCCATTCTTTTGTATCATATCTTGTTTTGCTTTAGCTAAAACATAGCCTACTTGAATAATTTCCGGTCTAAAATTAATAGGTTGATATCCAGGCATTGTCATTTCAAAATCGATAAATAAAAAATATTTATGACTTTTTAAGACTTTTTTCATCTCATCACGAAGTAAAAACAAATCATAATGCACTTGGTGAGGATTTAATGAAATAATTTGGTTAAAAAATGCGACTTGATAAAAATGTAAATGTCCCATCTTTTTCTGTTTATCGGTAATTTCAAAATCGACTAATACACCTGGTTTTAAATAATCAAAAAACGTTTTATAGAGTTTATTGGATAAGTAAAATCCAAGTCTTTGACCCTCGTGGATGATATAAAAAACTTTTAAATCGATGTCAATATTGTGAATGATTTTTCTCATAGGATCACCTCTTTCATCCGCTTTATAATCTCATCATTTAATCCTAAACTCTTTAATTCTTCAACACTTGCATTCCGTAAATCATCAATCGATTTAAAATGATTTAATAACATTTTTTTGCGTGCTGGCCCAATTCCTTTAATTTGATCAAGTGGAGATGATACAGCCTTTTTAGCTCTTGTCTTTCGATGAAAATCAATCGCGAACCGATGAACTTCATCTGAAATTTTAACAAGCAATTTATAGAGTTCACTCTGTCTTATCAAAAGAATTTCCTCTTCAAGATAAATCAAACTTTCAAGCTGATGACGTTTATTTTTCTTTAAGCCTGCAATTGGTATATTTAATTCAAGTGCTTTTAACACTTCTTCAGCTGCATGAATTTGACCTTTACCACCATCTACGAGCACTAAATCAGGTAGTTTTTCTTCTTCCATAATCATTTTTTGATAGCGTCGATATGTCACTTCTTTCATCGCTTGATAATCATCATTGGTTGTTGATTTCAAATGATATTTTCGATAGCTACTTTTGTCAAATGCGTGATTATGATACACAATGAGTGCACTGATAGGAGCTGTCCCAAAGAGCTGTGCATTATCGAACACATCAATTTTTTTTATTTCTTTTTTGATTAAATCTGATAAATCATCTAACGCTTTTTGTTTATTTTCTTCTTTATGTCTATATAGCATAAAATAATGCTCTAAATCATGCTCGGCATTTTTGACAGCCATATCAACCACTTTTTTCTTATCTCCTTTTTGAGGAATTATCGCGTGTTTCCCAAACGTTTCAGTAAGAAGATCTGAATCAAACTTATCGAAAAATAATAACTCATCCGGCATTTTTTCTTCATAAAATTGTGAAAGATATGTCATGATACTTTCCATCGGATCATCCACATAGGCATAAACCACTTGATGCTGATCCACCATTTTTCCACTACGAATCATTAAGATTTGTAGGGCGATGTCATCTTGGTTATATGCAAACCCAATGGCGTCTCGATCTTTAAAATCATTTAAATTGATAATTTGTTTTTCTGTTGTTTGTTCAATATGCATGATCATGTCACGAAACTCAATGGCTTTTTCATAGATCATCTGCTCAGATGCACTTTCCATCTCTTCATAAAGGCGTTTAAGAACATGCTTGGTATCACCTTTCAAAAACTTTTCGATATCAGAAACAGTGTCACCATAATCGACATCTTTGTGGATACAGGGGCCTAAACATTGCCCAATATGATAATATAAACAAGCTTTATTTGGTAAGGTTTCACACTTTCTAAGTGGGTATAATCTGTTTAATAAATTCACAGTTTCTCTTGCAGCATAAACATTTGGATAAGGTCCAAAGACTTTGCCTTTTAAATCTCTTTGACGGATGACTTGAAGTTTTGGATGTTCTTCATCCGTAATTTCAATATAGGGATACATCTTGTCATCAACCAGTCTGATATTATATTTTGGTAAATACTGTTTTATTAAATTCATTTCTAAAATTAAGGATTCGCGTTCGCTATTCGTCAAGACATATGAAAAATCACGAATCTCACTCACGAGTCGTGTTGTTTTTTCATTGTGCGCACCTGTAAAATAAGATTTCACACGATTTTTTAAGTTTTTCGCTTTCCCGACATAGATGATATCACCCTTGCTGTCTTGCATTAAATAGCAGCCAGGTTCTGTCGGTAAATGCGCGAGTTTATCCTTCAAATTCACCTAAAATCACCACTTCTATTGTAACATATCACCGATATTTCATGATAAAAAAAAGGTGAGTAACCTCACCTATACAATCATCATAACTTTTAAGTTTCGAATTCAATCTCAACTTTACCATTCAGGATTTCTTCTAAAGCAATCCCAACTGATTTTTCACAAACTGTATTATCAACCGATAATTTTTCTGATTCAATAATTCGAGCAATTTTACTTGCTGCATAAACGAGTTTATATTTTGAATCAATTTTATCTAATAGCTTATCAATTGATGGATAGCGCATTCCGTCATTATTTTTATTCATGATAATTCTCTCCGATCATCTTTAAGTAGTTGTGAATCGTTCTTTCTGTTTTTGCATGTTCTGCACGGATGATGGCCATAATCCGATCTGCGGCATTATGTACTTCATCATTTACGACAATGTAATCATATTTATGAGCTAGCAAAAATTCTTTTTCTGCTTTTTTCATACGTTTATCAATCAATGCTTGATCTTCAGTTCCTCGATTTTTTAGTCGATCGTAGAGCGCTTGTTTTCCTGGTGGAACTAAGAAAATAAATACTGCATCCTTCATCTCTTTTCGAACTTGAAGGGCACCTTCAACTTCAATTTCTAAAACAACTTCTTTACCTAAATCAAGTTGTTCTTCAACCTTATCTCTTGGTGTGCCATAATAATTACCAACAAATTCGGCCCACTCTAAAAACTTATGCTCATCAATTCGTTTGATAAAGGTTTCTTTATCAACGAAATAATAATCAACGCCTTCTCTTTCACCAACTCTTGGAGGACGTGTTGTCATCGATACCGAATAAACTAAATCATGATTTGGCATCTCAAATAATGCACGACGAACGGTGCCTTTACCGACACCTGAAGGTCCTGAAATGACAACTAATAATCCACGCTCATTTAATTTCATGGTACCCCCCTATCTCATTGATATTACATTTTATTATATATGAAATATAATATTGTGTAAAGGTATTTTACCTTAAATCGTACTTAATTAACGCTTTCATCAAAGATTTGATGGCTTAAATATGCTAAAATAGGAGTGAGGTGGATTATGATCATCGATGGATTATTTATTTATCATTTAATTAAAGAACTCAATGGGCATCTCTTTGATGCCCGTTTAGAAAAAATATATCAAACAAAGCCAGATGTTTTTTTGTTTGTCTTTTATCGCCAAGGTCAAAGAAATTATGTCGAACTATCACTAAACTCTCAATCCATGGGTGTATTTTTGACACATGAACCAAAAGCTGATCGTGTGACAAGCCAGTTTTTAATCACACTTAAAAAGCATCTAGAAAGTGCAATATTAAAAGAAATTAAGCAATATGAAACAGATCGAGTGATGATATTTGAATTTATTACCTATGATTTTATTGATGGACCTGTACCGATAAGATTAGTACTCGAACTTATGGGAAAGCATTCAAATCTCATTTTAGTGAAAGATCAAAAAATTATAGAATCTTATAAGAAAATGTTTTTTGAAGAAGGAAGACAGCTTATTCCCCAAGCAGATTTTGAGTTCTTCCCATCTCATAAACGTCCATTTACTGAAATGACTTTGAATGATCTCGATTTACCTAAAACAATCGTTGACCACTTTATGGGTATTTCTCCACTTCTTGCACAATATATGTATGAGCATAAAAGATTACCACTTGATATCCCATTTAAACCAACGAGATTACTTAAAACCCAAAAAGCGTATATGGCAGATATCTTTCCTGTTGATGAAGATAAAATTCATTTTGAAACTCTTTCTTCATTGTTTGAAACTCGTCAAGAAATTAAACGTAAATCAACTTCCTCTCATCAAATATTCATTGAAAGACAACTCCAAAAATATGTGAAGAAAAAAGAACTTATCGAAGCTTCGATAGAACAATCAATTAAAAACTTAAACATTAAAGAAAAAGCAGACTTCATCTATCAATCACTTATCCCACTTTCCGAAAAAAGATCATCCATCATAATCAATGATCAAGAAGTCCTTTTGGATCCAAATTTAACGTTGAATGAAAATGCCCAAAAATTTTACCAAGAATACCAAAAATCAAAACGTGCGATTACACATCAAAATGAACAATTAGATCTGACAAAAGAGTTAATTGAGACATTTTTAACATTTGAGACTTATTATCAAATATCCGAACTCGATCAACTCATTGATCTCGAAGAAGAATTAAAAATATATGGCTATCAAACCAAAAAGAAAATCATAAGTAAAAAGAAAAATACTCCTCCAAAAATAACGAAAATCGTCGATGAAGATGCCATCTATTATATTGGTAAAAATAGTAAACAAAATGATTACTTAATCCACCAAATTGCGCAAAAAAGTGATGTTTGGTTTCATGTCAAGGGTGCACCGGGTGGGCATATCATTTTGCAAACGAATCATTTAAATGAACCAGTCATTCGTAAAGCTGCGAAACTTGCTGCATTATTTTCTAGTCTTCGCTTTTCTTCATCCATTCCAATCAATTATACCGAAGTTAAAAATTTACGTAAAATTCCAGGAAAACCAGGTTTTAATGTCACTTACAAGACTTATCAAACGATTTATATCGATTTAGATGAGACATTTATGAAAACTTACCTTAATTCATCACTTGAAAGCAAATCTTTTGAATAAATTCTATAAATAAGGTAAGATGGAAGTATAAATAAGGAGGTATTAACTATGAAATACGAATTACCAAAATTACCCTATGGATATGATGCACTTGAACCATTTATTGATGCAAGAACAATGGAAATCCATTATACGAAACATCATAATGCTTATGTTACAAATTTAAATGCTGCTTTAGATAAGCATCCTGAACTCAAATATTCTTTAGAAGAATTATTAACGGATTTATCCTTAGTTCCATCAGATATTCGTGGTGCCGTTCAAAACAACGGTGGTGGGCACTTTAATCACAGCTTTTTCTGGCCTTTATTAAAGGTAAATAATGGTGAAACTCCATCAGGAGAACTCTTGGAAAAAATTAACAAAGACTTTGGATCATTTGATGCATTCAAAGAAGCTTTCGGTAACGCTGCTAAGACACGTTTTGGTAGTGGTTGGGCATGGCTAATTGTTACGGATGATAAGACATTAAAAGTCGTATCAACACCAAACCAAGATACACCACTTGCTGAAGGAACACCAATTTTAGGATTAGATGTTTGGGAACATGCTTATTACCTAAACTATCAAAATCGTCGTCCAGATTATGTTTCTGCATTCTTCAATGTCATTAATTGGGCGAAGGTTAGTGAACTTTACAAAGCTACAAAATAAGACCATTTTAAGTGATTAAATTGAATTTAAAAACAAAAGTAGACTAAAGTTAGTCTACTTTTTTTATGGATATCTATTGATATTGTGATTTCATGTTGTTGATTCTTCTTCGTCTTCATCTTCTTCATCTTCATCTTCTTC
>JAFGTQ010000023.1 GCA_016934015.1 Acholeplasmataceae bacterium
GAACAAGCTGTTGGTGAGAAAATACTTAAAGGACTAAATCCAGGACAACAGGTTGTTAAAATTGTGCATGATGAACTTAAAAGAGTTATGGGTGAGGATTCCGAAGGAATTCGATACAATTTGAATGGTATAACAACAATTATGACCATTGGTTTACAAGGCTCTGGTAAAACAACTGCTATTGGTAAACTAGGCGTTTACATTAGAAAAACAGAAAAGAAAAGTGTTCTTTTTATTGCTGCAGATGTTTACCGTCCAGCAGCTATTGAACAATTAAAAATCATTGGTAAGCAAATAGATATTGAAGTATTCGATAAAGGCCTAATAGACGCAAAAACGATTGTTAAAGATGGTTTGGAATATGCGAAGAAAAATAATTATGATGTTGTGATTATTGATACTGCAGGTCGTCTGCACATAGATGAAAAAATGATGCAGGAATTAATTGATGTTAAAGAAATTGCTAAACCAAACGAAATTCTTTTAACAGTAGATGCGATGACTGGTCAAGATGCAGCAAATATTTGTAAAAGTTTCCACGAACAATTAAATGCTACAGGGGCTATTCTAACAAAACTGGATGGCGATACAAGAGGTGGAGCTGCACTCTCGATTAAAGAGGTTTCTGGTATTCCGATTAAATTTGCATCTAGTGGTGAAAAAATGGACACATTCGAAGTTTTTCACCCAGAAAGAATGGCTTCAAGAATTTTAGGTATGGGCGATGTTTTAACCCTAATCGAAAAAGCAACAGATGCAATTGATGAAGATGAAGCAAAAGGTATGATGGAAAAGTTGATGTCTAATACATTCAACTATAATGATTTATTGAAACAATTTAAGATGATTAAAAAAATGGGATCTATGAGTAAGATTCTTGGATTTATTCCAGGTATGGGACAACTCAAAAATGCTGCATCTCAAGTTGATGATAAACAGTTTGAACAAATGGGAGTCTTAATTCACAGCATGACTGCAGCAGAAAGAAAAGACCCTAAATTAATCGATATGAGTTCAAAAAGAAGAGATCGTGTTGCAAAGGGTGCGGGTATGAGAGTTGCTGATCTTAATCGGTTAAGACAGGCATTAGAAGCACAAAAACAAATGATGAAGAAAATGATGAACATGGATGAAAAAGAACTTGAAGGATTATCTAAAAATCCATCACGAGTGATGCAACCCACAAAAGTTAGAAAAGGTAAAGGAAAAGGAAAGGGTCAATTTCGGATACGATGATCCTTTTTTTTCCCACAAAAGTTGTGGAAAAGTAATACAAGTATCTATGATAAAATGAGATAAAAGGGGAGACTTTTAATGCAAAAATTAATCTTGATCGACGGAAACTCCATTATGTTTAGAGCCTATTATGCTACGGCATATCCGGGTGCAAAACTCATGCAATCAGGAAAAGGCGTTTATACAAATGCTCTTTTTGCTTTTGTGGGTATGTTTGAAAAAATAATTACTGATGAAACATCATATGCTTTAGTTGCATTTGACACAAAAGAACCAACAAAAAGACATATTGCCTATGAAGGTTATAAAGCAGGTCGTGTCAAGATGCCTGAAGAACTCATTGAACAAATTCCATTAATTAGTGAGTATATCACATTGAGTGGTGTTAAACATTATAGTAAAGCGGGTTATGAAGCAGATGATATTATAGGGACACTTGCAAAACAAGCCAGTGAACAAGGATATCAAGTTGAAGTCTTTTCGAGTGATAAAGATTTATTACAACTTGTTGATAAGAATATTTCTGTTAACTTACTTAAGAAAGGGATGAAAGAAGTTCATCACTTCGACCCGAAAACACTTTTTGACACTTACGGATTATCTCATGAGCAAATGATAGATTTAAAAGCATTAATGGGTGATCCATCCGATAATATTCCAGGTATTCCCGGTGTCGGAGAAAAAACCGCTACGAAGTTATTACAAGAATATGGATCTCTAGAAAACATTTATGAACATAAAGATGAAATAAAAGGGAAACTTGGTGAAAATATCAAAGAATTTGAGCATTTGGCTATTATGAGTAAAGATTTAGTCACTATTGATATTGATGCCAAAATTGATTATCAAGTTAAAGATTTAACACGAAATCAAGTGAAAACGAATGAATTAATGGCTTTTTTTCAATCTTATGACCTCCACGTTTTTGTTAAAAAGATGGAATCACCAGTAACTCAGCATGAAAATTGGGATTATCACGTGATTAGAGATGAACATGAACTGGGTAAAATATTAAAACCTAATCTCGCTCTACATTTCGAACTCAGCGACTATAATTACCATAAAGCTGAATTATGGGGTGTCGGATTATCCGATGGAAAGCACCATTATTTTCTATCTCCAGAATTTGCCTTGACATCCATTAATTTCCAAATGTATTTATCAGATGAAACATTACCTAAGTTTATATACGATTACAAAGCTATTAAAGTATTTCTTTTATGGAATAATCTAGAAATTAATCAAGTTACATTTGATTTATTACTAGCTGCATACTTAATTAATTCTCATCTAGGTAAAGAAGAATTTAAACGGATTGTATCAGCATTTAACTATGAAGATATTTTATATGATGATGTAATTTATGGAAAAGGCGCTAAAAAAGGTTTACCAGAAAAAGAAATATATGAAAGACACATTGTTAGTAAAGCAAAAGCTATCTTTGAACTAAGAAACCAGCTAATAGCGCAACTTAAAGAACAAGAACAACTCCATCTATTAACAGAATTGGAAATTCCTTTATCGGAAGTTTTAGCTGAAATGGAGTATTCAGGATTATATGTCGATCAAGATGAACTTGAGGCACAAGATAAAGATTTATCATCTCGTATTCAATCAATTGAAACGGAAATTCATGAACTAGCTGGAGAAACTTTTAATGTTTCTAGTCCTAAACAACTTGGAGAAATTCTTTTTGATAAAATGGGACTTCCGAATGGAAAGAAAACAAAAACCGGATACTCAACCAATGTTGATGTTTTAGTCAAACTCCAAGGGAAACATCCAATTATTGACTTAATCATGGAATATCGCCAGTTAACAAAACTTCATTCCACCTATATTATTGGTGTGAAACAAAATCTATTTGAAGATGGTAAAGTTCATACAATTTATATGCAAGCATTAACGACGACAGGTAGACTTTCTTCACTTGATCCCAATCTACAAAACATTCCAATTCGTACTGAAGAAGGAAGAAAAATAAGAAAATTATTCAAAGCTACAAACGATGATTATTTATTGGGTGCAGATTATTCACAAATTGAATTACGTGTACTTGCTGACATGGCGAATGTTAAATCACTCATTGAAGCATTTAATCAAGATCAAGATATTCATACAAAAACAGCTCAGGATGTATTTCATGTTAAAGACGTATCATCTGAGCAAAGAAGAGCAGCAAAAGCAGTAAATTTTGGCATTATTTATGGTATTGGGGCTTGGAGTTTGAGTGAAGATATTCATGTGACACCTAAACAAGCGCAAGCATTTATTGATCAATATTTAGCTATTTATCCAGAAATAAAAGATTATATGGAAAATATTGTTAACTTTGCAAAAGAACATGAATATGTTGAAACCATGATGAAAAGAAGACGTTACATACCAGAATTAAAATCACCAGTCTTTATGCAACGTGCTTTTGGAGAAAGAACGGCATTAAATGCACCCATACAAGGTAGTGCAGCAGATATTTTAAAAAAGGCTATGGTTGACTTATATCAATATCTGAAGAAACATAAGAAAAAGTCAAAATTATTATTGCAGGTTCACGATGAATTGATACTTGAAGTACCAAAAGATGAATTAAAAGAAATGGAAATTTTGGTTCCTAAAATGATGGGTCAAGCTATCAAACTTAGGGTTCATCTGAAAACTTCATGTGATATCGGAAAAACTTGGTACGATCTTAAGTAGGAGAATACAAATGCCAGAACTTCCAGAGGTAGAAACAGTTAGAGTAACTCTAGAAAACGAAATCAAAGGTGAAGTGATAACGTATGTTGATGCGCATTACTCGAAGATAATCACGAATAACCTTGAGTGGTTTCTAAAAGAGATACAGCAGCAAACAATAAAGAGAATTGATCGCATGGGTAAACATCTCATCTTTATCCTAGATAATTATGCAATGATTATTCATTTACGTATGGAAGGTAAGTTTTATATTAAAGAAGATACTGAACCTTTAGAGAAGCACGAACATATCGTTTTTCACTTTCAAAGTGGAAGAAATTTAAGATATCACGATGTAAGAAAATTTGGAACAATCACTTTACTTGATAAAACTACTTATTTAGATCAGTATCCATTAAATGTTTTAGGTAAAGAACCTAAAGACATCAATATTAAATTCTTCTTTTCAACTTTACAAAGACGTAAAATTACAATAAAGCAAGCATTACTTGATCAACATCTCATTGCCGGATTGGGTAACATTTATGTTGATGAAACATTATTCCTTAGTGCAATTCATCCACAAAGAATAGCATC
>JAFGTQ010000024.1 GCA_016934015.1 Acholeplasmataceae bacterium
AATGAGCTTTTATCTATTGATTATTAATTAAATATTTTTGAATATATTTTGATTATATGGGACTATTTTTCATGCTTCGTCTTCTATGTCATAGAAGTAATTATTTTTTCCATTTGTTCAATCGATAGTAGAGGTATATTAGTTGCCATCGCGTTATTCATGATGTGTTCTGGTTTACTTGCTCCTGGAATCGATTTATACTGAAACATTGCAGCTGTTTCAATAGAAGGATCATTTATATCGCATTGTGGTACTTGGTATCAAGAAGGGACCGCATGTGTTTTATTAGAGCCAGTAGCAACCATCCCTACATATAGGAAGCAAAGCTTTGGTAAAGCATGTATTTATGAAGCTTTAAATAGAGCAAGAGAAAAGGGTGCGAAAGTTTTAGTTGTTGGATCAAGTGAAATCTTATATCAAAAATTAGGATTTACACATTTAATAACATCACACTATTTTAGGTGATTTTAATTTAGTGTCTGAAAATGAAGTTGATCAATTAAAAAATGGTAATGCTTCTGGTAGAGTAGATAGATAATCAAGATTGGTCTTAAGTGTTATGCTATAATGAGATTATAAAAAGGAGTGATAATATGAAACAAAGAACACTCGGAAAAACAAATGTTAAAGTTAGCGAAATTTCCATGGGGTGCTGGCAACTCGGAGGAACATGGGGAGATCCTTTCGATCCTTTAGTTGCTGAAAATACATTAAAAGCAGCAACCAATCAAGGAATTAATTGTTTTGACACGGCTGATGTTTATATTGGTGGTGAAAGCGAAAGAGCGATTGGCAGATACATGAAGAAAATGGATGAAAAACCATTTGTAATTACTAAAATTGGGCGATGGTTAAATCCACACACAGAAGAAGGATATAATGATGAAAATCTTCGTCAATTTGTTGATCAATCAAGAAAAAACCTACAAGTTGAAGCACTTGACATGGTTTTATTACATTGCCCTCCTTTTGAAGTATATTACATGCCAGAAGTTTTTGAGATTCTAGATAAAATTAAAGAAGAAGGCAAAATTAAACATTATGGTGTCAGTGTTCAAAAAGTTGAAGAGGGACTAAAAGCAATCGAATATCCTGGGGTAGAAGCTGTTGAAATCATATTTAATATGTTTAGACTTAGACCCGCTGAACTTTTCTTCAAAGAAGCAAAGAAAAAGAATGTTGGTGTGATTGTAAGAGTTCCGCTTGCCAGTGGTTTATTAACAGGCAAATTTAATAAGCATACAACCTTTACCAAAGATGATCATCGTCAATCAAATCGACAAGGCGAAATGTTTGATCGAGGTGAAACGTTTAGTGGTGTTGACTATGAAACGGGATTAAGAGCTGTTGAAGAACTCAAAAAGATTTTTCCAGATCAATCATTGCCAATGGTTGCTCTTCGTTGGATCCTAATGTTTGATGCAGTCAGCACAATCATTCCAGGAGCAAGTAAACCAGAACACATCATGAATAACGCGATGGCAACTAATTTACCTCCATTATCAATTGAACAAATGGAAAAAGTTGAATCAATATATCAGAAATACATTAAAAATCAAGTACACCATCGTTGGTAATAATAATTAGCTCATAAGATTATTTTTGAAAATGAAATTGTAAATAAAACAGGCTCTCTCATTTAATGAGATGAGCCTGTTTAAATTAAAAGATATAATTATTTACTTTTAGAATACATATTGATTTCGACCGTTTTCTTTAGCATAATACATTTTTTCATCTGCTAAATTAATTAATCCATCAAGATCATCCGTAGCGTTGGAAACAGCAATACCAAAGCTCATTGTAATTTTTTCAACTTGCTCTATTTGGAGATTTAGAAGTTCAGATTGGATTTTTTTAATAATTTGAAGCATCTCGGTTTTATTCTTGTTTCTAATGAGAAGAATGAATTCTTCACCACCCCATCTTGCAGCGATATCTTGAGCACCAATGTTTGTTTTAATACAATGCGCAATTTTAACTAATACTTCATCACCTTTCGCATGACCCACTGAATCGTTAATCTGCTTAAAAAAATCAATATCCATCATGATAATAAAAACACTTTGTGATTGCCTGATTGAGCGGCTTAATATATTTTCAGCAACATCGATAAAATGTTTTCGATTATTTAATTTTGTAAGGTAATCAATCTTAGAAACATCTTTAATTTTTTCTTTATCCCTAGCGTACATCATTAAGACAATAAATATCAGCATACTGAAAAATCCAAAGGAAGCGTAAGCCCCAAAGTCTTGTAACATTAACTCTTTATACTTATCATCAATTAAGATTTCAAAAATATAACCAATATGGTTTTCGTCAATATTTTTAATTGATATGAAGTGAAGGGTAATTTGATTTTTATTATAGTCTGTTGTATAACTGAAGGATGTTTCTTTTGATAAAGAGTCAGAAACTTTTGGCTTTATCATCAAAAGGAAATCATTAAGTTCTTCATCAACTAGAAATGTTCTGCGATCTTGAAATAAAGCATCTACATTGATATCAACATAGTAATCTTCACATATTGGACATGTTTGGTAATTATCAAGAAACTCATCAAATACGAGATTATCAACCACATCTTTTTTAATCATAAAATTGTGAATGCTTTTTGGCTTTATTGTGAACAATGCATCAATAACTGTGGCAATTGATACCGAAATTTCGACACTACCAACATGCTCATCTTGATAAAATAGTGGATAAAGAAATCGATAACCGTTGTATATGCGTCCCTCTTCGAAACCGGTAACTCTTCGCAACTCAGAATTGACTATTCGGATTGAAGATCGTACATCCCATAAATTATCTCCATAGGTTTCTGGCGTATGGAATCTTAAAAAACTATCACCATTGGGAAGATGAAAATGAAGTTGGCGAAAATTATATTGTGTCATAAATTGATAATCTTCTTCCAATGTTTCATAAAGCATCAATCTGGCTGCATTTTTTTCGTTTTCATCACCAAAAGCACCTTGATACATTAAACTTAAAACCGAATCATCGAGTAGAGTTTCAAAGATGTAAGAAGAAAATTCTTGATATTGATTTAATGTTAAATTAATACTATCAGAATATGATGTATTCGATTGGTTGAGATACTCTTCCTTACTATTCGTAGAATAATAAGCATAACCAAGTGATATAACACCAAAAAAAATCAAAGTTGAAAGTAACATTAATATATATACGCTTCTAAAATTTTGACGAAACATTTATGATAACCCCGCATTTTCTATTCGTCTTTATTATAAAACAAATAATGCGTAAAAATAAATTAATTTAATAAGCTAAATTCAAATTTACATTAAGATTAATTTGTACGTATAAAGCTTTTTCGAATAATGTTCAAATACACGATCATTAATTATATGTGATAAAATCGTGATAGAAGAGGTGATTTAAATGACTTATTTATTGATAGTGAATGAATCTCCATATGGCAATGAAAAACCATATAATGCATTAAGAATGGCAATGACATTACAAACTGAGCATAACGCAGATATTCATATGTTTTTTATGGGGGATAGCGTAGTATGCGCATTAAGAAACCAAAAGACACCAGATGGTTACTATAATCTTGAAAGAATGATAAAAGCCATCATAAGAAAAAAGGGGGCTATCTATTTATGTGGCACATGTATGGATGCTCGAGGAATAAATGAAGTGTCAATTATCGAAAACTCAAAAAGGAGTACAATGAGTGAACTTTGTGTTTTAACAGAAAAAGCCGATAAAGTATTAGTGTTTTAGGTAAATGAGTTTTTTGATGCAATAAAAAAGGATGATTCAATTGAAGTCATCCTTTTACTTTAATTATTGATTAAATTTCTTTTTAACGATTGAAACCTTGTCCTTTATTTTGATTTCCGCGTCCAAATTGATTTCTCATTTTGTATGCGAATTCATAACCTGCACCAACCATACGATCTCTGCTGAATGCACGTAAGTGGTTTTCAGAAGCATTTTGTAAATATTCAAATACTGTTCTGACATCTTCAGGTAAATCTTCTTGAGATAAGAAAGATTCATATAACGCGATGTTCGCAATTTCTGCGTCAACACCAGTTGCTAACGCTTCAGTGATTGATGTCGGGATGACAACAAATTCAGAAACATCCGGATTTGGAAGTTCAATACCATAGGCTTCAAATAATGGTAACAATAATTCAATATGTTGTTTTTCTGCTTCAATGATACGTGTGAATGGTCTCATTTCACCATAAACTTCAATGATTTGTTCATAGGTCGCTAATGCGAGGTATTCATCGAGTAAAGCTGCTGTGAGCATGTCTTCCAAAGCATAATTTCCATTCTCATCTGGAGTTAGAGATAATTCAACACCATCGTTACTTGCATTTGTTTCAATTGTCGATCCTAAATAAATAATTCCTAAAGCACTTAATGCGATAAATCCTAATACTAATAATGTTTTTTTCATGTTTGAACGCCTCCTGTTTTTTGTGTTCATCATATATACAAAGTAAACCGGGATTTTATTTGAATCATGTGAGATTATGTTTAATTAGATGATGAAAGAGATTAAAAATTGGCCATATTTTTAAAAAAGCGTTAAAAAAAACGGAGATTGCACAATATATTCTTAAAAGTGTTCATCAAAAATGTTACAATAATAAAGAGGTGATGACGTGAAAAAAGAACAAATTAAGACAAACTTTTATGAGGCTGTTAATGGAGAATGGTCGGATCAAGCGGTAATTCCAGGAGATCAACCATCGATTTCAGCATTTTTGGAACTACATTTAGGTATTGAAAAAACCTTGATGGATTTAACATCTAAGTGGGAACAAGACCAATCTGCATTAAATGATAACCTGAAGAAATTCATTAAGCTTTATCAAATGACGAAAAATTTCGATCAGAGAAATCAACTTGGCACAAAACCTTTTGATGTTGTTCTTAATAAAATTAATCAGTTAAATAATTTAAAAGATTTAGCCAAAGATTTCAATAATTTAACATTGGAATCTATTGAAACTCCATTTGGGTTTGCAGTAATGCAAGACTTTATGAACAGCAACAATCAAGTTTTATATTTTGGTGCTTC
>JAFGTQ010000025.1 GCA_016934015.1 Acholeplasmataceae bacterium
AGGTTTTTTATGAATGAAGTAAAAAGCGCTAGAACAAGTTCAAGAGGCGCAACTCGCAAACCTAAAATGAATCAAATTCCCATTGGAATCTTATTGTTTGCGGGCATTATTGCATTAGGTTTATGGCTCATTGGTGTCAATGAGAAAATGGTGTTTTATCTAGTTACAGGGGTATGTTTTGGTTTTATTCTCCAACGTTCTAGATTTTGCTTTACAGCAGCATGCCGTGATCCACTTTTAACAAAGAGCACAAGTTTAACAAGAGCAGTACTCGTTGCGTTTGCAGTGGCTACTATTGGTTTTACAGCTATAAAATATGGTGCAGCTGAAAACTCACTTGATTTAGCAGGTGTGAATGCTTTATCACTCGCAACTGCCATTGGTGCATTTTTGTTTGGAATTGGTATGGTGATTGCAGGTGGATGTGCATCTGGAACCCTCATGCGGATTGGTGAAGGCTTTACAATGCAATTATTAGCATTGGTATTCTTTATCATTGGTTCTTTATTAGCAGATTCACACAAAGCATTTTGGACAGACAATTTTCACAGCCAAGGTACTAAAATTTTCTTACCTAACGTTTTAGGTATGGGATATTTATGGGCTGCAGTTCTACAATTAGCTTTGATTGCAACCTTATATTTTGTTGCAGAATGGTATGAAAACAAGAAAATTGGAGGAAATAAATAATGAAAGAGTATATTTTAGATTGTTTTGGTGAAGCTTGTCCTATTCCTTTAGTCAAAGCACAAAAACAAATGGAAAAAATGAGTGTTGGTGATGTTGTTATTGTACAAATCGATCATAGTTGTGCCATGAAAAATGTTCCTGAATGGGCTAGAAAAGAAGGGCATAATGTAGAAATCGAAGAAATTGGTGATGGTGAATGGGAAATCATCATTGAAAAAACGAAATAGGTAACCATATGAAAAAATTCTTTTTAGGAATCAACGAGTTTTTTAATAAACTTAAAAGTAAAGATTTATACAAACGCTTATTTGTGAACCCATTCACATATATCACAGGAGCAGTATTATTAGCATTATTTAACATTGTAACATTTGCAGCAACTGGAAAAGGTTGGGGCGTTACAGGTGTATTATCCTTATGGGGTGCTTGGATTGTTAAGCCTTTCGCTAACATTGCAACTTGGGCGAATTTAAGTGATGCAACTATAGAAGCTGGATTTTTCCAAAGTGGTGTTTCTGTTAGAAATTTAGGAATTATTTTAGGTGCATTATTAGCCGTTTTATTAGCATCACAATTTAAGATTAAAAAAATTAAGAGTTGGAGACAAGTGATTGCTGCAACACTTGGTGGATTATTGATGGGATATGGAGCACGTGTGGCATTAGGTTGTAACATTGGCGCATTATTTACAGGTATTGCATCATTATCATTAGCTGGATGGGTATTCTTTGCATTCCTATTCATTGGAGCCATGGTGGGTAGTAAATTACTTGTGAAGTACTTCATGTGATGAGAGAAAAAAAAGTTGAACAATATGATGTCGTCATCATTGGTGGAGGGCCTGCAGGTTTAACTGCAGGTATCTACTGTGGTCGTGCACGTTTAAAAACAATTTTAATTGAAAAAGCACTTATTGGTGGATTAGCAACATATACAAGTGAAATTGAAAATTATCCAGGTATATTGAATAAACCAAAAGGTGAAGAAGTAACAAATCTGATGAAAAAGCAAGCTGAAGAAATGGGTTGTGAGTTTAAACTTACAGCTGTTCAATCAGTTGATTTATCAGGAATGGTTAAAAAAGTTGAAACATTTAGAACCACTTATGAAGCGAAAGCTGTGATTATTTCTACAGGTGGTCGTCCAAGAATTACAGGTGCTAAAAATGAAGAAAACTTTTTATTTGATAAAGGTATTTCATTTTGTGCAACTTGCGATGCAGCTGCAAATACAGGAAAACATGTTTTAGTCATTGGTAGCGGTGATGCAGCGATAGAAGAAGGCATGTTTTTAACAAAATTTGCATCGAAAGTATCAGTTTCAGTTATGCATGATGAAGGCATCATGGATTGTAATGAAATCGCTAAAGATGCGGCACTAAAAAATCCTAAAATGTCTTTTATTTGGAATACAGTAGTTGATAGTTTTGAGGGTGAAGATTATTTAAGCACAGTCAATCTAAGAAATTTAAAAAATGGTGACATTATACCAGTAGCATGTGATAGTTGTTTTGAGTTTATTGGATATATTCCGAATTCAGACATCTTTAAAGATCAAATTAATTTAACACCACGTGGTTATATTAAGACAAACGAAAAGATGGAAACAAACATGAGTGGTGTCTTTGCTTGTGGTGATATTCGTGACAAGTGGTTAAGACAAGTATCGACAGCTGTGGGCGATGGAGCGATTGCTGCATGCGCGGCTGAAAAATACATTGCAGAAGAAGAAAACTATCATAAGCTTATTATTGAACCTGAATTGCCTGTGGTTATCTTAATATACAATGCCGTGGATAAAGAGTCACAGGACAGTTTATTACTATTCAAAGATGTCGAAAAACTATATCATAATTTTTATGCCTTTGTGAAAGTAGACATATACAAATCAACTGGTATAGCTGATCGTTTAGGTGTTAAAGAATATCCATCAATCAATTTAGTTAAACATGGCGAAATCGTTGAAACCATAACAAATGAGATCACGATGGAAAGAATTGAAGACATGCTCAGCCGTCATTATGATTGTGGATGTCATGCTAAAGAAGAATAAAAGTAATCAAATCAAAATTTAGTCGTTATCGATAAAAAGAACATTTAGCTCTCATTCTGAATGTTCTTTTTGCTGTTATAGATTGATTTAATAATAAATTTGATAAAGAAAAGTGCTGATTTCTCTAAACAATAGAATGAAATGTAAGTGTTTTCAAAATCATCTCCACTTCATGGGATAATAATGTTAAAATTAGAGTAGCAAGCAATAGAAATGAGGATATTCAACTTATGAATGAAATCAAGTATCAAACTTACATCAATATCATGAAAAAAGAATTAGTTCCGGCCATGGGATGCACAGAACCGGTAGCGATTGCTTTTTGTGCTGCAAAAGCGAAACAAGTGTTAAATAAAATGCCAGAAAAAGTGATGATTGAAACAAGTGGAAACATTATCAAGAATGCGAAAAGCGTGGTTGTTCCAAACACTCAAGGCTTAAAAGGAATTGAAGTTGCAGCTGCGATGGGAATTGTTGCTGGTGATGCAAATCTTGGATTAGAAGTAATTTCAAAAGTTGATGAAAATATTTTAGATTTAGTTAAAGATTTCATGAAGAACGTAAAGATTGAAGTGAAAACAGCAGAACAAGGTGTGCTTCTTGATATTAATGTGACACTTATACATCAAGATGAACGAGTGAGTGTTAGAATTATGAATCAACACACGAATATTGTACTTATCAAACATAATGATGAAGTGTTGTTTGATGATATTCATCCTTTAGATTCTACGGAAAACCTAGATTATGAATTACTCAATATGAAAGATATTTATGAGTTTTCTACACGAAGTGATATTAGTGAATTAGAAGAAATCATTCAAAAACAAATCAAATTTAATACTGAAATATCTCAAGAAGGTTTGAGTAAAGACTATGGTGCGAATATTGGGAAAATGATTTTAAAAGTTTATGGAAATGACGTAAGAAACCGCTCAAAAGCTAAAACCGCCGCAGGATCTGATGCGAGAATGAATGGAAGTGCATTGCCAGTAGTGATTAATTCAGGAAGCGGTAATCAAGGAATGACTGCATCACTTCCTGTGATTGAGTTTGCAGAAGAATTGAAAACCTCTAAAGAAAATCTTTATCGGGCATTAGTTTTATCAAACTTGATTGCGATTTACCAAAAATCTCAAATCGGAGCACTTTCTGCCTTTTGTGGTGCAGTTACTGCAGGTGCAGCATCTGGTGCTGCGATCACTTATTTAAAAGGTGGAAATTATGAAGATGTTGCACATACACTCATTAATGCATTAGCAATTGCCTCAGGCATTATTTGTGATGGCGCGAAAGCATCTTGTGCAGCTAAAATTGCGATTTCAGTCGATGCTGGCATTCTTGCAAGTGACATGCATGACCAAGGTAAAGATTTTTATGCTGGTGATGGTATTGTAGGGATTGATGTTGATGAGACGATTAAAAATGTTGGTAAACTTGGAAGAGAGGGCATGAAAGAAACGGATAAAGAGATTTTATATCTCATGTCGTGCTTCTATTAACTAAGAAGTGAGGGATTAAAATGAAAAAAACTAAACAGAACATCAGTTGGTTTGGTTTAATATTAATGATATTAATTTTACTTTTGCTTGCAGGCATTATTTTGTATGTTTATTTTGAAGAAAAAATATCCCAAACGAATTTTTTCATATTAATGGGTTTAGTCATCTTAATGGGAGTACCTATTCGATTACAAATTAAACAAAAAATTCGTTTGAAAGAACCTATCGATTCAGAAGCGTTTAAAATCAATGAAAACTATGGAAATAACATCATAAACGATAAGGATGAAGAGAATATATATAAACAAGATGTCCATATACCAAAAGAAAAACAACCCATTCGTTGGGTTAATATTATTCCGATTTTTGTATTAGCATTTGTTTTTATTTGGATGTTCATTGGTAATCCCCTTGATTTCATATTTAAAGCTGATCCAATCGGTAAATGGTATTACGATATGGAAGTCAATGATGTGAATTTGACTGAGTATTGGTATATTGAAATGTATGAGGATGGAACACTCAGTGTAGGGATTAAAAATTCTGGATATCCTGAAGATCCAGAGGGAAGTGGTACATGGGAAATGGAAGGACAAGTTCTCTATGTTTACATCAATTATGATTACTCAGGATTACCGGATCAAAATTTAGAATTTAAAATTCAAGGAAATAAGCTCTATGATCTTAATGGTGTTTATTCCGGTTATGAGAAAGATACAAGATAGAACAAAAAAAGCCTAGGTAGGCTTTTTTTAATCTTCAATTTTATATATTAATTTAAAGTCTTCAAAGACGACGAGCATATTTTCATCAAATGTATAGCCTATTTTTTGACCTTCAGCTTGAAAAAATTTGATGTGTCCTTTTTGCCACGACTCGAGGGTATCATCTTCACCTTCTCGTTTGACAATCTCAAAGGTCAAATCTTTAAAAGGAAGAATCGTAATCTGTGTTGTTTCAATAACGCCTTGTGGGTTACCATCAAAATCTGTGACAATATTCAAATCCCCTATTTTTGGTAAAGGTTCTCCTTCAATCATATACGATTGGTAACTGCTGGCTGTTGCTTGTTTTTGACCAATTAATACGAGTCTCAATAATTCATTTGCCCAATATTCAGTTAGTTCAAAATAGAAATGACTCATATAAGTTGTGTTTGAATCTCTTTTCGTTTCTTTTAAAAAGGTCTCCCAAAATCTTTGTATTTTATTCATTCAAGTTTATTTGATCTCCTGTCCTAATATATGTAATCATGTCGTTCATGATTGGTTTTAAGATTTCATAAGCTTTTTCACCGGTACAATGACAGGTATAAAGCTTAGTTTTCGTATCTATGAGTGCAGAACCTAACGCTTCAATAGTTTCAACGGTTTCACTGATACCCGTTGAACGACTATAAAGATGAAGTCCTCCAACTGCGTAATCGATGGTTTGTCCAACGATATCAGATGCTTCATGGATAATATTAATCATGCCATGATGCGCACAACCAGCGACTAAAACATACATTTTGTCTTCTTTAATGATTAAATTATGTTCATGATTAAAATCATCATGTATGAACTGGTCATCAATTTTTTGATATAAGTTTTGATTACTCTGAGGATAAAATTCTTTTCTTTTTATCGTTGAAAATAACATTAGTTCATCATCGATGATGAGTTGATCATCAACATAAACAATCTGATCAATTTCATAAGGTTTTGGAACACTAATGCTTTCATAATGATCTTTTCTGTATGAATAATGACATTCAAAAGCATGTTTTTGGACATACACTTTGGCATGTTGATTTATCTTCAAAAAAGTATCAAGACCACCACCATGGTCATGATGACCGTGAGATAGGATGAAGATATCAACCTGTGTTAAATCGATGTTAAGTTTCTTTGCATTTTCAATGAATAGATCTGAATCACCAGCATCAAATAAGATGTGATGATTTTTTGTTTCAATAAATAATGATAGTCCATGTTCAACATTTAAGTTTGGATTTGAAGTTGTATTTTCGACTAAAACAGTTATTTTCATAAAAAATCACTCCTTTTTATCTGATACTTAAAGTATATGATGAAATCAAAAATAGCACAAGTGCTCAGACTTAGAATCATATGAGCATAAAATATAAAAACGAGAAAGATTTTTATCAACTTATCTTGTAAGATAATGTTTTTCATCATTTTTTTTACATAATGATAAAAAAACCATATTTTGAAAGAATTGTGTGCATGATAAAGAGGTTTTATGATACAATGAAGTTGCTAATCACTCCTAGCACTTAAGAAGGAGTAAAAATCGATAAAAGGAACCCGGAATGAAGAAGAATTTAGGCAGTAAACAAAAAAAATCATATCATGAATTAATTGAAGAACAAGAAGTCGAAAAAGCTGGATTTAAACGCTCAGAATTACCTAAGAAAAAACCTGTTATTTTGGTCGAAGAAGTAGAAAAACCAGCAGCATCATTTAAATCATCCAGTAAAAAAGGATATTTACCAAATGATCCTGATCGAAATGAAAAAGAGTTTAGACCCAGAAATAACTATGATAACAAAAAGCCATATACACCAAGATCAGCTTCAGGTGACTCAAATTCATCAAGACCTTATACACCAAGATCAACCTCAGGTGACTCAAGCTCATCAAAACCTTATTCACCGAAACCATCCTATGGTTCATCGAATACACCCTCAAAACCCTATCAACCGAGATCATCAAGTGGCCAATCAAGTTCGAATAATAGTTCAAGACCAAAATATCCAACAAACCAAAATCGTTTTAATAAACCCAATAATAAATAAAGCTTGAAAATCCCAGATTTGGGATTTTTTAATTTAAGGTAAGCTATGATATGATTAATCTAGTGAATCATTTCATCTGAAACATCCATCAAAGGAATAGATATGAAAAAATTTGTTATTGGTTATATTTTCATCAGTTTATTATTTGCTTTAGCGTTATATTTTACGACGCTTACTTTAAGTTATAATGAACGTGTTTATGAGATTTTTCAAAGTTTCTCAGAAGAAGCAGTCATAAACCAAAATTTTGATGATTTTGTTGGATACCAATCCATTGAATATCAAAAGATTGATCAAATTGAAACTGAACGATATTTGATTTTTGTTTATCATATTATTGGAACAGAAGAATCTGGATATACCAATCAATTAGGATTCTTCGTGTTACCAAAAAGTGATGTGAAACATGCGACAGTGATTGATGATACCCTTGATCAGACGAAGATGAGTGCTATGGATGTATCATCTAGTCAAGTCATCTATTATACAACCACTGAAAAGTCATATGAAGAGATTGCTGTTAGTTATGGGATTGAAAAAATCGGATATTATTTTTATACATTCAATATCACACAAAATATGACCTTATCGATTCAGTTATATGATTATGATGGCATACTCATTGAAGAGATTGAACAAGCATTTGAATATCAAGATTATCCAAATGTTGACTCTAGCTTTATCAAAGGTATTAGTCAAGAAGACATCCAAGTTTTAGTTGATCAAGAGACTTATATCTATCCTAAATTGATCAAGAACATGACGATTTTTATTGTAATCGATGTTCTTTTAGGATCCGCACTTTATTTCTTTATTAAATATAAAAAAACTCATATATAGTATTCGGAGGAAAATATGAAACATATTCGAACAAGTCAAAAAGATCATGAAAGATTTCATCTGGTGAATGAGAAAGAAGTCATGCCGTCAGATGAAATTTCAATCGAAATTGATCCTAATGAGAAAATGCAAACCATTTTAGGTTTTGGTGGCGCATTCACGGAAGCGAGTGCGTATAACTTATCTCGAATCAATAAAAATGAACGAGAGAAAGCCATTAAAGCCTATTTTGATTCTGAAGAAGGCTTAGGATATACTTTAGGCAGAGTCTCAATTCATGGGTGTGATTTTAGTTTAGGTAGCTATCTTTATATTAATGATTATGATGATACACTCGAATCATTTTCCATTAAGAGGGATCAACCAATTATTGATCTTATTTTAGATGCCTCGAAAATTAGAGGACAAAAAATCCAAATTTTAGCATCACCATGGACACCTCCATTTTGGATGAAAGATAACCATTCGCCCATTCGAGGTGGGAAGTTATTACCAAAATATGATCAAACATGGGCTAATTATTTTGTGAAGTTTATTGAAGCTTATACTGAAGCAGGTGTTGATGTTTTTTCAGTAACCATTCAAAATGAACCCGCAGCTGTGCAACGTTGGGATTCATGTATATATGATGCAGAAGATGAAGCGAGATTTGCAATGGTTTTAGGTAAAACATTTGAAAAACATCAATTGAACCAAAAGATTTACATATGGGATCACAATCGCGATATCATGTTTGAGAGAGCGAAAAAAACATTATCTGATCCAGAAGCGAGTAAGTATATCCATGGGATTGCTTTCCATTGGTATGATCAAGAAATGTTTGGTGAAGTCAAAAAAACGCATGATTATTTTCCGGATAAACACTTAATATTTACCGAAGGATGCCAAGAAAATGGTCCGCATCCACATGAATATAAAGTGGGTGAGCGCTATGGAAGAAACATCATCAATGATTTTAGAAACTATAATGAAGGTTATATCGATTGGAATCTTTTCTTAGATGATACAGGTGGACCGAATCACGTAAACAACCTATGTAGCGCTCCAATCTTATTAAATATTTTTCATGAAGAAGTTGTGAAAAATCCAAGTTATTACTATATCGGTCATTTATCAAAATTTGTAAAACCAGGTGCAAAACAGATTAAATCAAGTGGCACTAAAGATGTGCTTTATGTCGCCTTTATGAACCCGGATGGAGATATTGTAGTAGTGATTCAAAACGAAAGTGAAAAAGATCAAAAGGTTTTAATTAAAGGACTTACAGATTCAATTGAATTATTAAGCAAGTCACATAGCATTTCATCCATCATCATTTAAATCATGATTTTATAAGAAGCATCCAATCTGAAATGATAAGATGTTAGTAGACACTAAAAAAACTACTAACATCTTTTCTTTATGTTTAAATAAAATTATAAGGAGGTATAAATAT
>JAFGTQ010000026.1 GCA_016934015.1 Acholeplasmataceae bacterium
ATTTCAGATTTCATGAGTGAAAAGGCATGTTGTGAAAGTGGGTATAAACGAATGAATAACATGGTAATTAAAATAAATAAAATTGGCAAGAATACAAACATAAACTTAATACCTGTAGCAGTTAGATCCGATTGAACTAATAAGTTACCGTCATAACCAAATAATCCCAATAGAAGACCAACAAGTCCTAAAGCAATACCATTCGCAATTTTTCGACTAAATGTTGCCATTCCAGAATATGTACCACTTCGTCTTTCTGAAGTAATGAGTTCATCCACATCGGTCATATCAGTCAATATTGCGAATGATGTGACAGTACCAGCAGCAGTACCAAAGCCAGTTAAAAATGACATGATGAATATTGGGAGAATCGGAGCACCTTCATAAGCAAAGAAGAGCATTCCAAGTGCTGCAACAATTTGTAAGGGGAATCCGATGTAAGCTGGAAATGTTTTCGCCCGTTTTTTTAGTAAAAATTGATAGAGCATCATCGCAATCAATTGAGAACTTAATATACCTGACATGATGACGACATATTGATTAGATTGGTTTAATACAACGGCCAAAAAGTAAACGACTAAAGCCATTAAAAAGTCAGCAGATCCTTGACCAAATAAAAAGATACCTAAATATAATCGAAATGAACGGTTTTTAAAAACGGAAAGACTATATCTAAATCCTTGACTGAGTTTTTTCTGATCAGTTGTATTTGATTTTTCCCATGTATTGAAAAATGATATAAGAATGGAAATCGTAAAGATAAGTCCAAAAACAATACCCATTATTAAGAATCCTGTTTTAGGAACATCGAAACGGTTAATTATCATATTGGGTATAAGTCCTGCAAGAATAGCAGATAAAGCGGAGAAAATCATTCGAAATCCTGTATATTGTCCTCTCAAATGATATTGACTAATCATATCGGGAAGTAGTGCATTATAAGGAACCATGACAATGGTAAATCCTGTTGAGAATAGAAGGAACATCACTAAATAAAAGATATATTGGACAAATGGTGAACCGCCAACAGTTAACCAAATCATCATGAATGTAATACCGGCAATAAAGCTACCAATTAAAAGGTAAAACCGTTTTGCACCATATTTAGATCTAGTTTTATCGACAATTGATCCCATTAATGGATCTGTTATTGCATCGTAAATTTTCCCAATCAGTGGAATAGTACCTGCCCAAATCGCGTTCATTTTTACAACGTCTGTTAAGAATACTAAAAATAGAATGCTGATAATTAAAAATGCGCCACCACCATAGATATCAGCAATACCATAACCCAGTTTACCACGTAAGCCATGCTCATTTTGTTTCATTGAGATTCTCCTTTATTCGATTGTATCATGTATGTTTTATCTTATTATATCACTAAATTGTGAATCCATTAAACCAATCTTTCCATACCTTGACAGATTAGGTATGTGATGTTAAGATAAACACAAATGCTACAAATGTATTATGCTGTAAATTTGCATATTAAATTTATAAACATACCTTATCGATAAATTTTTAACTTCATTATTAAAATTCAAAGGGAGTGGATTTATGGTAATCATTGGTGATCTGATTAGAGGCCACACCGAAGCGATAATTTTATCTATTTTAGAACGAGAAGATTCATATGGTTATAAAATCAATCAAACCATCGAAGAAATTTCTCAAGGAGAACTCCTCTTAACCGAGGCTACCATGTATTCTGTGTTTAAAAGACTAGAAAAAAATGAATACATTCAATTTTATTGGCAAAAAGGCATCAACAAAGTCAATCGAAAGTATTATTCAATTACTGCACTTGGTAGATTATACTTAAATGAACATAAACATTCTTGGCATAAATTATCTAAAATCTTAAATGAGTTTTTAAAATAAAGGAGAATAACGATGAATTATTTAATACTAGGTATTATCATTCTTGTTTCAATTTTTGAAATTATCGTTGACTTACTGAATTATAGACATCGACATACACCTTTAAAAGAACAGGTAAAACATATCTATGATGAAGATAAATACAAAACATCTTTAGCATACACCATGGCTAACTTTAGGCATAGCCTCATATTCTCAACATTTAAGACAATACTATTGATTGTTTTACTCATGTCAGGATTTTTTGGTTGGCTTGAAGGATTTGTGCAAAGCTTTACCAATCAAGCTATTTTACAGACTTTATTTTATTTATTGATGTTTTATCTATTTAATTTAGTGGTTAATCTACCATTTAGATATTATCGAACATTTGTCATTGAAGAGAAGTTTGGATTTAACAAAACAACTAATAAAACTTTTTTCTTTGATTTATTTAAATCAGTTATGCTTGTCATCATCTTTGGTGGTGGGTTGATTGCTTTACTCAATACATTATACTTATCGTTTGTCAACAACATCATTCTATTTATTCTTGGTGCATTAGCTTTTATTATGATTATTCAATTATTGATGTTTTTACTTAATGGATTTTTTGTTAGAATTTTTAATAAATTAACACCACTTGAAGATGGAACTTTAAAACAAAAAATTGATGATCTTGCATCAAAATTAGGGTTTAAAGTTCATCGAATTTTTGTGATGGATGCATCCAGAAGATCAACAAAACTCAATGCCTTTTTTACAGGCATTGGGAAAACTAGAGAAGTTGTATTATTTGATACACTTATTCAAAAAATGACCGAAGATGAAGTTGTTTCTGTATTGGCTCATGAACTGGGTCATGCGATACATAAAGATGCACCAAAAATGCTATGTCGAAATATGATAATGTTTGCTATATACGCCGTTGTATTAGGATTGCTACTAACTGTTTCAACATTTTCAACAAGTTTTGGACTTTCGGGCATCCATTTTGGATTTACCTTGATTTTAATGACAATCATATTAGGACCAATCGATATTGTTTATGGTATGATTTCTAATTATTTTATGAGAAAAGCTGAATATAAAGCCGATGCATTTGCTAAACATCACACATCTAAAGAAGCGATGGTGAGTGCACTGATTACACTTGTGAAAGAAGACTTTACAAATTTATCCCCACATCCTCTTTATGTTTTTATTCATTATTCGCATCCGCCGATGAGTGAAAGATTGAAGGCTTTGGAAGATTAAAAAGAAAACGAACATACATAATTTTGTATGTTCGTATTTTTTTATTCAGTTCTTAAAGCTTCGACAGGATCTTTTCTAGCTGCAATTCCACTTGGAATCAATCCAGCGATTAAAGTTAATATTGTTGATAATACTATGAGTCCAATAGCATTAGTAATCAAAAGATAAGAGAAATTTGGAACTCCAATTAAATTTTCAATAATCAAATTTATAGGAATATTTAAAAATTGAGCAATAATCACACCAAAGATGCCTGAGGCTAATCCAATTAGTAGTGTTTCAGCATTGAAAATGCGCGAAATATCTTTTTTGCGTGCACCTAAACTACGCATAATCCCAATTTCTTTCGTTCTTTCAACCACAGAGACATAAGTGATAATCCCGATCATGACCGATGAAACAACAAGTGATATACCAGCGAAAGCTGTTAAGATAATCGTTATCGTATTAATCAAAGAAGAAATTGTTGAAGATATTTGTTCAGCAAGGTCTGTATAGACAATGGCTTGTTCTTCGGATTTTCCCACGTTATATAAGTCGAGATACTCTTTAATTAAATCTTTATCTTCAAATGATTTTGGATAGATTTGAACACCCGTTGGTGAATCATCTCCACCGATGATTCGCATGACTTGTTGATAAGTTACTTGCTCATTAAATGATTGTCCAGTTAGAACATTGATATCTGGGCTTAATATTTGATCACTTACAACATCAGAGGATTTAGCAAGTCTTAATAATTCATCAGTTAGTAAAGTTGTGTAGCCAATACCTGTATTCAAAAGTTCACTGGAAGCATCTTCTTTAACTCTTAAGATTCCAGTAATTGAAAGTGTAATTGAGTCTTCAGCTAGATACATTGTTTCATAATCATTTGAGGGAACATAGATTGATCCGATTTGTTGATAAAAATCATTATTTAAGACAATTTTGAATGTTTTACCTATAAAATCATTGAAATTATAAGTTTCATCAACAGCTATACCTAAAGCATTGAGAAAATCAAGATCTACCCGATTTTGGCTATCAACCACTAATACTATTTCATGATAATCTGTTGGATATGCTCCATTCAAAATATCATACTGCGTCATGATAAAATCTGAATTATCTGGTAATTCACTAAAATAGTTTGTTGAACCAAAGAAACCATTTGATGCTTTTGTTGTAACTTTGAAATAATTGCCAGCATCTGTTTGATCAACAATATTTAAAGCAATTGATCTTGAATAACTAATGGAGTTGTAATATGATGCATCCATTTCAGATAAGTAATCCATGAAGGTTTGATCAATCGTGTTTAGATGAACCGATGTGGAAGCATCTGAATCATACGCATAAAGTGTATCACCTTCAGGGAATTCATTTTCAATAGGATCACCAAAAGGTGTTCCGGCTGGAGGTCCAAATCGATCGGTCTCAACGACTGAATTAATGGTAATTGGGAATCCTGCAAGTGAATCACTTTGTAAATTATTGGTGTATTCAGTCATACCACTTGAAATAGATAGAACAAGAGCGATTCCGATAATTCCAATACTACCTGCGAAAGAAGTAAGTAAGGTTCTTCCTTTTTTTGTAAGTAAATTCTTAAAACTTGTTTTAATTGCAGTTAAATAAGACATGGATGTCTTTTTGTTAATTAATTTTTCTGCTGATATTAGATCCTGAGGTTGTACAGGTCTTGAATCTTCAACAACACGTCCATCTACTAGTCTGACAATGCGATCACTAAACTTTTCAGCTATTGTACTATTGTGAGTAACCATGATCACTAAACGGTCTTTTGATATTTTTTGAATCAGTTGCATAATTTGAATAGAAGTTTTACTATCAAGTGCTCCAGTAGGTTCATCTGCTAATAATATTTTCGGATTATTAACCAAAGCACGTGCAATCGCAACTCTTTGCATCTGTCCGCCAGATAATTGATTTGGTTTTTTATGAATATGATCTTTCAAACCAACTTCAACTAAGACTTCAGTTGCACGTTCTTTCCGCTCTTTTGGTGAAACACCAGATAATCTTAAAGCCATTTCAACATTATCTAAAACAGATAAGTGACTAATTAAATTATAGCTTTGAAAAACAAACCCAATCGTTGCGTTTCGGTAGGCATCCCAATCTTGATCTTTAAAATCTTTAGTTGATTTCCCATCAATTAAAAGATCACCACTTGAATATCGGTCGAGACCACCAATGAGGTTTAACATGGTAGTTTTTCCGGATCCAGATTCTCCTAAGATAGAAACGAATTCATTATTCTTGAATTCCAAATTTATCCCGTTAAGCGCTGGAAAAGGATTTCCAGCAACCATATAACTTTTTTTAATTTCTACTAATTTTAACAAGTAAAATCACTCCTTTTTATAAGCAATTTAATTATAACACTTACAATTTTCGGATACTTAAATATCGCTTAATTTTTAAGATTTCACATGATTAAACATAAACTATAACCTGTAAATTAAATAAAATAAGAATCTTTCATTTAATCAATTTA
>JAFGTQ010000027.1 GCA_016934015.1 Acholeplasmataceae bacterium
TGCCCCATCGATGCTGATTTTGAATCAATGACAATAATTTTTCTTTCTGGATATTGTTTTAATAATTCTTCTTTTGCAACAACAGAAGACTGATAAGTTCCTGAAAGGGCTGATGAAAATGCAATATATAAAATGTCTTGACCACTCTTTAATAATGGCTCAAAAAAGCTTAAAAATGCACCAACATTTACCAAAGAAGTTTTCGCAACTTTTTTATTGCGTAACATCTCATAAAAATCACGCACTTTAAGTTCACGTTCATCCGGATAATGAAAATAGTTTATACCTTCAATTTCAACAGAAAGTGGAACAATCTTTAATTCCATTTCTTCAACAAGTTTTTGTGGAAGATCCGCACATGAATCTGTAGCGATAACAAATGATTTCATTAGTTTACCCCATTACTTTATATTTACATCAATTATACCTATTTAAACATTTTCTCGCAAGCCATAAGAATGTTTTACAAGAAAAAAGGAATGCCATTGCATTCCCTTAAGATTCTATTTCACGGATCTTTATAACTTCTTTTAAATTGAAAATTGCATCAAGTGTAATTTGATCAATATCGCTCTCACAATCCATGATTGCACAACCATATCCATTCTTTTCTTGATGAATAAATGATTTCACATGACTTTGCGTTTCAGCAATCTTACTCATGATGTCAAATTGCGGGTTTGATGCTTCATATAAAATGATAAGACGTGATTTTGATTGCTTAGGTCCTGCGTTGATGTCTGGAAAATTAACAGAATTTTTGATATTACCATTTTCAATGAAATCTTTGATTTGTAGAGCTGCCATGGATGCACAATTGTCTTCAGCTTCTTCTGAGGAAGCTCCAAGATGTGGAATCACGATAAAATGGTCTTGTTTTGCATTGTTTGCATTTGGAAAATCAGTGACATATGTTCTTACTTTCCCAGCATGAATCGCTTCTAAAACATCATTTTCATTGACTAAACCATCACGTGCAAAATTTAAAATGATAGCGCCATCTTTCATCATCTGAATCGTTTCTTTATTAATCATATGTTTCGATTCTGCTGAGAAAGGTAAATTTAAACTTATGAAATCACATTTTTTATAAATTTCTTCTTTTGTTTTCACTAAAATCATATTTTGAGGAAGTTGATCTTTCATGGCATTTAATGATTCTAAATTGCGTTTCGTTCCGTAAACCTTCATCCCTAAAGCTGCACAAATTTGAGCTAATCTAAGTCCTATCGCTCCTAGACCAATAATTCCAATCGATTTATTCAACAGTTCAGTTCCACCAAATTGTGACTTTGCTTTTTCTGTGGTTTTATTGATTTCAGAATCTTCTTGATTCGCTTTTACCCAGTTCATACCACCGTAGATATCTCTAGATGCTAATAACATACCTGCAACAATCAACTCACTCACAGCGTTCGCATTTGCTCCAGGTGTGTTAAACACGACAACACCCTTTTTCGCGAGAGGTTCTAAAGGAATATTATTGACACCTGCACCAGCACGAGCAACTGCAAGTAAAGATTCTGGCAATTCCATTTGATGCATATCTGCACTTCTCACTAAGACTGCTTTAACATCATCTAACGAATCGCTAATTTCATAATCTTTTTTGGGTAAAACACTCAAACCAATTTTAGAAATCTTATTTAAACAATATATTTTATGCATAAGATCACCTAATTATTCTTTTCAAATTCACGCATAAAATCAACTAATGCTTTTACACCTTCAACAGGCATTGCATTATAAATAGATGCGCGCATTCCACCGACAGATCGATGACCTTTAAGGTTATCAAATCCATGTTCTTTCGCTTCTTTAACAAATTTTTCATCCAATTCTTGAGAGGTTGATTTAAAACATACATTCATTAAAGAACGTGATTTCTTTTCAACTGTTCCAAAAAACATCTTTGATTGATCTAAGTAATCATAAAGCATATTGGCCTTTTGAATATTACGTTTTTGAATGGCTTCTAAACCACCCATATTTAGTAGCCATTTAAAGACTTTACCACATAAATAAATACCATAAGTTGGTGGTGTATTATACATAGAACCATTTTCAGCTTGGATGTCATAACGTAACATAATAGGTGTATATGCAGGAAGTTCTTTCGTAATTAAGTCTTCACGAATAATAACGATAACAGTTCCGGCTGGACCCACATTTTTTTGAGCACCCGCGAATATCATACCAAATTTTGAAACATCCATAGGTTCAGATAAAAAGCTTGATGATGCATCATTGACTAGAGGAATAGATCCTGTATCTGGATACTCATAGAACTTCGTTCCATAAATGGTATTATTATCGGTCATAAAGACATAATCTGCTTCTTGGTCAAAAACCATTTGTTTTACATTGGGAATATAAGAAAACATCTTATCCTCTGAACTCGCAACTTTCCGAATTTCACCATATTTTTTAGCTTCTTCATATGCCTTTTTAGCCCAATGGCCAGAAATGATGTAATCAGCTTTACCATGTTTCAATAAATTCAAAGGAACCATCGAAAATTGAACGGTAGCACCACCTTGTAAAAACAAAACCTTATAGTTGTCTGGGATATTTAAAAGTGTTCTTAAATCTTTTTCAGCTTCATCGATAATGCCTTGATAAATCTTGGATCGATGACTCATTTCCATTACAGACATGCCGGAATTATGATAATCTAGCATCTCGCTCGCAGCTTCCATTAAAACCTCCTCTGGTAAGATGGCTGGACCTGCAGAAAAATTGTAAACGCGTTTCATGTTTTCTCCTTTCAAACTCCTATTTTTTAATGATTCTACTTTCTAAATAATATCGTTTGGCTGTTGCACAGCCCATTGAGAATGATTTTCTTGGTAAAACTTTCCCTGTTTTAATATATTCAAACATTGCTTTTCTTTCAATTGTTGGCATCTTAATTCCAAATGCATTGGGATGACTTTCGCTTGCTTCAATCAAATCATCATCACCATGGATATAGTCAATTTTAACATGAGGATTTCTAATGAGATAATCATCTAAAAATTGTTGAATTTCTTCATAAGCCTCAGCGTCATTTTCTGGGATTAATAACATCTTCTTGCCTTTGCCTTGCTCGTAAACCCAAGTTTCTTTTTCAGCAGTTATATTTTTTTGTAATTCATCATAAAATTTTCCATCAACTGGAAATAATACTCGATGAATACCTTCAAATTCTAATCCCGGATCATAAATATTTACAACTTCAACCATTGCATATTGTGCTGGATGATCTTTTATTTCTTCTTTACTTAACGTGTGTTTTAAACTCTCCCAATGTGCTTTTGCAGTTGCTAAGCTATGATTTCCATCACCGGCAATGAATAATACTGGATCTTTTTCACCTTCAATTAAACTTAAGAAATCTGAAATAACGGTATCTGCATCCTTGATTTGGTAACCTCTAATATGGCCACCTTTCATATTGAGTTCAAAATCGTATAATAATGGAAACTCATTTCGGTGTTTATATAAGTTTTCAATAATTCGCTTTTTATCATCATCGACAAGTAACATCACATGAGATAGTTCCAATGGTGCATCTTTTCTGATTCTAACCCGTGGTGGAATTCTATCAATAATCGTTTTTTCTGTTGTACGGATGAGCGGTTTAGATCCTTCTTCATAATCATAAGCTTCTAAATCTACTGCAACCATCAAGCCTAATCTTTTTTGGTTTTTTTCTGTCGTACGCTCAATTAAAATTAACGAATCTTCAAGTTTATTTAATAAACCTTTAGAATGATAATCACACATCGTTTGGTTAATCTTCGCAATTCGATCATCCAAGTGGTCACCCAAATAAATTTCAGGTAAGATTAAATGAAGTGTCGATGGCGCATCACCAACCAAATGCTGTAAATCATTCCAATAAGATCGTTTACTCGTGAATTGGTCACAAGCCACCACTGCCCATTTTTTTAAGTCAATCTCTTTTTTAGGTAAATAAATCTCTGGGCATACAATTGGATACCCCGTTTTAAACTTGGCCATCATGGACTCCTTTAAGTGTTATGGTCGTTTTGAATCGTTCAGAAATTTTCCGTCTTTTTAACTAAAACTGATAATTTCGCATAAAAAGACGACGGAATTTCCATCTAAGTCCATTCTAACATGAAAGCGCTTTTATATCAAGGTCGATATCGCTTTAAAAGTGTGTCAAAAATATAAGAAAAAGCAATCTAGCTCGATGCTGATTGCTTCTTTTTCATGAGATAAACAAGAACGAGTAATGCCATACCAACTAAAAAGGTTAGTGCACTAAAATCAAACAAATAAAGGGGGTTAACTTCATAAATAAATCCACCAATTAAAGGACCTAAAACCATCCCAATTGAGACAAATGATTGTCTGACACCCATAATACCTCCATATGTTCCCTCTTTAGCTTCTTTCGCAATAAAATTTTGCTCAAGTGGTGTATAAATCGCTTTTAGAATCACATAGATCATATAAACTGTATATACCATGAGTAAAAACTGATTCGCACGAAACACAATGAATACAATAAATGCAGATAAGACTTGCAAAAGTCCTATCGTAAATAATTGCTTTCTCATCCTTGCAAAAAGTGGAACAATCAATATCGAAGCAACTAACGATACAATTCCTGTCGCCATGACAAAATTTCCTAATGCTTGTGTGGTATAACCTAAATCATCAAAATACACATCAATATATTTTGAAAGATTGGTACTTCCTATCGTAATGAATGTTAATGAAATCAAGAATACAAACAGTTTTGGATCCATTTTAATAACGGTTTTTAATCCCTTAAGAACACTTTGTTTTTCTTGACTAACCATAACACCTTCAGGATCCTTAAATGTCATCCAAATGAATACAACATAAAGCGTATTTAACATCGCTTGAATTAAAAAGATAATTGGAAAATGATCCGTATTCAACCATTGAATCATCAGTGTATTGGTATTCAAAAATCCACCCAATGCATATCCAACTGATGCTCCTAAAGTCGATGATGCAGCGAGATAAGCAAAATATTTCCCACGATTTTTCGGTTCAGATAACTCAATCAAAGTGCTCATAAAGAGTGTTAATGCACTGATGACACCAAGACCAGAAAATAATCTGAAAAAAACCATCCAAACACCTTGTCCCACATAACCAAATCCAAATTGACCGATACTATACATGATCAATCCAATCATTATATATCTTTTTTTACGCCCTGTTTGATCACTCAAAATCCCCCATAATGGTCCACCAATCGCAAGTCCTAAACTCATCACGGCAAAAAAAATTCCAAACATGTAGTCTGAAATACCAAGTGATCTTACAAAAGCTGGGGTCACTGGATGCCCTAAATTATGAACAACCCCTTGAATAAAAATATAAAAAATGATCAATTTAACTGTCTTATGCATAATGCCTCCAACACTTAAGATTATAGCACGTTCATGCATAAAAAAGTGCGTTGATTGTTTCAACGCACCTTAGTTTATTTAAATAAATTTCTAAACTTTTCCCAATTTGATTCTTTTTCTTTTGATTCTAATTTGGCAAGTTCTTCATAAAGTTTCTTTTCTTGTGATGAAAGTGTCTTTGGAACTTTGATTTGAACGATCACTTGTTGATCGCCTTTCTTCTTTGTCCTTACATTGGCAATCCCTTTTTCTCGCATTCTCAAAATTGTTCCATGTTCAATTCCGGCAGGTATCTTTAAATCAACATCGCCGTAAATCGTTGGAATTTCAATCGTAGCACCCAAGACGGCTTGTGTCATTGTAATTGGTGTTTCTAAGATGATATCATCGCCTTGTCTTCCAAAGATTTTATGTGGTCTCACTCTAAAATTTAAGTATAAATCACCTTGTTGACCACCTTTTGTGCCTCCGTTACCATATCCAGCAACTTTTAAAGACATATTGGTATCAACACCTGCTGGAATGTTAACTTCAACAGTCTTAGTCTGTTTCACACGACCTCGGCCATTACATGTTGTACAACGCTTCTTAATGATTTTACCAGCACCACCGCACTTTGGACATGTTTGTTGACTGCGCATTGTACCAAACATGGTGCGTTGATCGATATTGATAAATCCATCACCATGACATCTGTCACAAGTCTCAATATCTTTAGAGGACTCAGCTCCAGTGCCGTGACATACATGACATTCATCATCAATTTCAACACTAATACTCTTTTTCGTTCCCAAAACAGCTTCCATAAAATCGATCGTAACTGATCGTTCTAAATCTTCACCTCTTTGAGGACCATATTGAGATTGGGTTCGTGTTTTTCCACCACCAAAAAATTGGCTGAATATATCGGAAAATCCACCAAAATCTCCAAATCCAGAGAAACCACCTTGTCCATTACCACCAAACGGATTACCTGCATGGCCATATTGGTCATAAGCTGCCCGTTTTTGTGTATCAGACAACGTATCATAAGCTTCTTGGACTTCTTTAAATTTCGCTTCAGCGTGTTCTTCTTTTGAAACATCGGGATGATATTTTTTAGCTAATGCTCGATAAGCTTTTTTTATATCATCTTCAGATGCTGATTTATTCACGCCTAAAACGTCATAATAATCTCTTTTATCTGCCATAACATCCACTCCATAGTCGATAAGGGGCGGTGCCCCTTATCTGTTTATTTTTCTTCAAATTCCGCATCGACGGTATTGTCATCACTTGATTTACCGTTTTGTGGATGTTCTTTCTCGTGTTTTTCTTGAGCTTTTTGGTAAGCTTTAACAGCAATATCTTGTGCATCTTTTTGTAATGCTTCTTTTAATGTTTTGATACGGTCGATATCTGTGCCATTTAATGCTTCTTCAAGCTCTTTTATTTGACCTTGGAGTTTAGTCTTTGTTGCTTCATCAACTTCTTCTTTTAAATCGTCAATTGCTTTATTTGTTTGGAAAATAAGGCTTGAGGCTTCATTACGTAAATCAGCTTCTTCTCTTTTTTTCTTATCAGCTTCAGCTTGTTCTTCAGCTTCTTTAACCATACGTTCAATATCAGCTTTTGATAAAGCACCATTACCACTAATCGTAATCTTTTGTTCTTTATTCGTGCCTAAGTCTTTTGCTTTAACATTCACAATACCATTTGCATCAATATCAAATGTTACTTCGATTTGAGGTACACCACGTGGTGCCGCTGGAATGTCACCTAATTGGAAACGTCCTAAAGTTTTATTATCTGCCGCCATGGATCTTTCGCCTTGTAATACATGAATATCAACCGCAGGTTGATTATCCGCTGCAGTAGAGAAAACTTGAGATTTAGATGTTGGAATCGTTGTATTACGTTCAATAAGTTTTGTAAATACGCCACCTAATGTTTCAATACCTAATGATAAAGGTGTCACGTCTAATAATAAGACATCTTTCACATCACCAGCTAATACCCCACCTTGAATTGCTGCACCCATAGCAACCACTTCATCAGGGTTCACGCTCTTATTAGGTTCTTTATTTAATTCTCGTTTGACCATATCTTGGACAGCAGGTGTACGTGTAGCCCCACCAACTAATAAGACTTGGTCAATATCTTTTTGAGTCATTTTTGCATCAGATAATGCACGTCTCACTGGACCAACACAACGTTCAACTAAATCAGCAGTAAGTTCATTAAACTTCGCTCTTGTTAAATTCATTTCTAAGTGTAATGGACCAGCAACTCCCATTGTAATAAATGGTAAAGAAATTTGTGTTGTTGTCACACCTGATAAATCTTTTTTCGCTTTTTCAGCTGCATCTTTTAGACGTTGTTTAGCCATCTTGTCTAAAGATAGATCCACACCATTTTCTTTCTTAAATTCTTTTACTAAATAATCAATAATATGATCATCGAAATCATCACCACCAAGGTGATTATCACCAGATGTTGAAATAACTTCAAATGTACCATCTGCTAATCTTAAAATTGAAACGTCAAATGTTCCACCACCAAGGTCAAACACTAAGACAGTTTGTTCTTTATCTGTTTTATCAATACCATAAGCTAACGCTGCAGCTGTTGGTTCATTAATAATTCTTTTAACTTCTAAACCAGCAATTTTACCAGCATCTTTTGTTGCTTGACGTTGAGCGTCATTAAAATAAGCTGGAACGGTAATGACAGCTTGTGTCACAGTTGCTCCTAAGTAGTCTTCAGCAGTTTTCTTTAAGTTTTGAAGAATCATTGCTGAAATTTCTTGAGGTGTATATTTTTTACCTTGAATATCGACACGATAATTCAAATCACCCATATGACGCTTAATCGAACTTACAGAATTAGGGTTGGTAATCATTTGACGTTTCGCAACGTCACCTACAGAAATTTCTTCACCTTTAAATGATACAACCGATGGTGTTGTACGACCACCTTCAGCATTTGGAATTACCTTTGCTTCTCCGCCTTCCATCACGGATACACATGAATTTGTTGTACCTAAGTCAATACCAATAATTTTATTTGTCTTCGCCATTTTTCTCACTCCATTCGTTTATTTTGACCATGGCAGGTCTAAGTAGTTGATCTTTATATAAATACCCTTTTTGAATCACTTCAAGATTGATTCCGTTGGGCTTGTCTTCATCATGAATCTTTTCTACTGCATAATGATACTTTGGATCAAAAGGTTTGTTTAATGCATCAATTTCTTTTAATCCATCTTGAATAAGCACTTGATATAATGTATCATTAATCATTTTAAAACCAATCAGAAAGTTTTTTAGTAACTCATTATCGGTTGTCATATTGACGACTCGATCAAATTGATCAAGTGGTGCTAAAATATCTCCAACCAATGTTTTCGATGCATATTTTCGATCCTGTATACGCTCTTGATGCATTCTCTTTTTGAAATTCTCAAGTTCAGCTGCATTTCGTAATAACTTATCTTTCAACTCTTTAATATCATTTTCTAACTTTTCAATCGTTTCTTTCGATTTACTCTTTTTTTCTTTTTTATGCTCTGCCGCATCAACGTGATCCGTCTCTAACACGACATCTTCTTTTTTTGTCTGATCTTCCATTTTTTCACCCTTTACTTTTTATAGAGCTTCCCTAAGTTGCTCGCAATATATTCTACAAGTGGTATAACCTTACTATATTCCATACGCGTAGGGCCTAACACTGCAATAGTCCCATGTTCTTGTTCACTAATTCGATATGGTACTGAAATAACTGTACAATTTTCCATTGGAATCAGTTTTAAATCACTTCCAAATCGAATTGATAATCCTTCATGATCACCAATTAATTTCACCAATTCACGCCGATCAAGCATTTCAACAAAATTCTTAATATGTCTCACGTTATGAAACTCAGGTTGATCAAAAACGTTTGTAACCCCTGATAAATAGAAATTTTCTTCAGCAAACTTCTGGAATGCATGAATAAATGATTGAATCAATTGCGTTTGATAATCCATAAATGATTTTATTTCATTTTTGGCAAATGAAGCTTTTAATATTTCACTCGCATCTTCAATAAATCTTCCGCGCAACAAATCATCAAGTGTTTTAATAACTTCTTTTAAATCATTAATTTTCATACCTTCAGGAATCGTAATGTTTTGATGTTGAACATGACCTTGGTTGGTCACAATCAAAATCACAGCTTCTGATTCAGAAAAAGGTATGAAATCAATCTTTTGAATCGTTGATTGACTCGCTGATGGACCGATGGCAAGTGTCGTGTAATTCGTTAAATCTGAAAGTAATGCAATCGCTTCTTGAATTGCTTGTTCTTTCGCCATGCTGTGTTTAAGAAATACTTCATCAATTAATGGAAAAGAATCAACAACATCTTCATCGCGTGTGACTAAGTGCTCAACATAGTAGCGATATCCTTTTTCAGATGGTACTCGACCACTTGAGGTATGTGTTTTTTCTAAATAACCTAATTCTTCGAGTTGTGCCATATCATATCTTAAAGTTGCAGATGAAAATCTAAGATACGGCATTTGAGTGAGTGCTTTTGAACCTACGGGTTGTGCATCGCGCACATATGCTTCGATAATCGCTTTAAGTATTAATTTCTGACGACTGGTTAACATCACTTCACTCCTTTTAGCACTCCTTTTGGTTTTGTGCCAACTCTATTGTATGATATTTTATTGGCACTGTCAAGAATAATGTGCTATTTTTTAAAATGCATAAAAAAAGACACAATTTGTGTCTTTATCTTGATTTTTGTTTTTTCCACTTCACATAAAATGGATTATTCTTTTGCTCATATCGAATTGTTGTAATATCATCATGCCCAGGATAAACTTTGATCGATGATGGTAATTCACATAATTTTAAAATGCTTTTTCTAAGTTCTACAAGATTTCCTGAATAAAGATCATGTCTTCCTACCGATTCTTTAAATAAAGTATCGCCAGTATAGAGTTGATCATTATATAGAAAACAAACCGAACCTTTCGTATGACCAGGTGTATGAATTACTGTAATAAAATGATCAGCGAGTGGTATTTTATCGTTATCATTGATTGAAACCAATTCTAAATCTTTTCTTTTATACGGATGTTTCTGCGGTGCATAACCATTATATTGATCTTCAAACAACAAATGTTGATCGGCTTGATGAATATAAATCTTTGTTTGAAAATCACCGATTAAATGGACATGATCATGATGGGCATGCGTAATCAATATCCCCGAAAGTGTTCGATGATCTAAAACTTTATGAATGTCTTCAAGATCATGTGAAGGATCAACAAGCATGCATTGATCAAACCGACATATTAAATAACTATGGGCAAATGTTTCATTTTCTTTAAATTGAATCATCATATACCTCAATAGAAAAAAAACTATTCGAAGAATAGCTTATTTCTTTTCTCTGTGGATTGTGTATTTTCTTTCACGTGGGCAGTACTTTTTCGTTTCCATACGTTCTGGATGCGCTTTTTTGTTTTTATTTGTATGGTAGTTTTCTTCGCCGCACTCTGTACAAACCAATTTAACTAGATCTCTCATGATATCCCTCCAAACATACGCTAACATTATATCAAAACGATTTCCCTTTTTCAATCATTTTAATGTTTATTTTTGGAAATAGACTTTATCCTTCGCGAAAAGCTTTTTAACTACCAATTTAAGGCATTTTATCATATAATCAAAGAGGTGATGAAAATGCAAAGAGAAACATGCCGCAAAGTCTTTATTCGAGACTTGCAATTTGGTGGAAACCAAAAAGTTTATATCCAAAGTATGACAAATACATACACGAAAGATGTTGAAGCTACTGTCGATCAAATCTTAAAACTTGAAGAAGCTGGATGTGAAATTATTCGAGTTGCAGTCTTAGATATGGTCGATGCTAAAGCTTTAGGTGAAATTAAAAAACGAATTCACATCCCTTTGGTTGCTGATATTCATTTTGATTATCGCTTAGCTTTAGAAGCCATCCATCAAGGTGTCGATAAAATTCGGTTAAATCCAGGAAATATTCCCAAAAGAGAACATGTTGAACTTGTCGTGAACGCGTGTAAAGAAAAGAAAATACCCATTCGGATCGGCGTTAACAGCGGTTCACTTCCAAATCGTATGGCTCCAACCCCAGAAAATATGGTTGAAACTGCAAGACAACACGTTGAAATACTAGAATCCATGGGTTTTTACGACATTCTTCTATCCTTAAAAGCTACAGATATGAAATTAATGATTGAAGCATATCGTTTAGCAGCTAAGACTTTTCCTTATCCCCTTCACCTCGGAGTCACTGAAGCTGGCACAGCATTTAGTGGTGCCATCAAAAGTGCGATGGGAATTGGCATATTACTTGCTGAAGGTATTGGATCAACGATTCGAGTATCCTTAACCGATAATCCAATCCTAGAAATTCAAGCTGCAAAAGAAATACTAAAAAATCTTGGTTTAAAAGATAAAGTTCCTAATCTGATTTCTTGCCCTACATGTGGTCGAATTCAATATGATATGATCGATATTGCTAAACGCATTGAAGCTTACTTATTAACCGTAAATAAAACGATTAATGTAGCCATCATGGGTTGTGCTGTTAATGGTCCTGGTGAAGCGAAACATGCCGATATTGGAATCGCTGGTGGTAAGGGTGAAGCTATATTATTTCGACATGGTGAAATCATTAAGAAAATTAAAGAATCAGAAGTTTATGACGTTCTAGTTGAAGAAATCAATAATTTTGAAGATAAAAAATAGTGGGAAAATTTTCCCACTGTTTTTATTCAGCAAACAACGTGATTTCATAATCACAGATATCCGCATAAAACTCTTTTTCGTGTGATACTAAGATCAATGTTCCTTGATAATTAATCAAGGCATCTTTTAATGCTTCTTTTGCTTGAACATCCAAGTGATTCGTAGGTTCATCTAGTATTAATACATTGCCTTTTACATGACGCAATAATGCTAATCTAACTTTTGTTTGTTCGCCACCAGATAAAGTGTTCATATCACGGTTAGCAATCTCAAAACTAATCCCATGATTTCCTAACAAACTCATCACTTCTTTTTTAGTGAAATGTTGATATTTATGGTGAACCACTTGAAAAGGTGTTAATCCATCTCCAATGATTTCATCTTGTGCAAAATAAGCAATTTTCGCTGTATCAATCCACTTATAGGTTCCACCTAAAGATGGAATGATACCCATAATTGTTTTAACAAATGTTGATTTTCCAATACCGTTTTTACCCGTAATCGCCACTTTATCTTGTTTTAGGATTGCCATTGATAAAGGTTCTAATAAGGACTCTGTATATCCAATATCAAGTTCATTTGTCGTGAGTACATCTTTTCCTGTTTGTCCAGCTAAAGGAAAATAAAAATGGTATGTTTTTGTTGTTTGAGGTTTTGATATTCTCTCAATTTTTTCAAGCATTTTTCGTCTTGATTGTGCGCGTTTAGTCGTCGTTTTTCTTACTAAATTTTTCTGGATAAAATCTTCGGTTTTTTGAATGAATTTCTGTTGACTTACAAATGCTTTTTCTTGCTGTTCTATGCGTAACTCACGTTCTTTCAAATAAAATTGATAATTACCACGATAGCGAGAAATGATGCCATTTTCTAAAGCAAGTACTGTGGTTGCAATCTGATCTAAAAAATCTTCATGATGGGATACAACAATAAATGCTTTTTGATAATTTTGCAAAAACTTTGAAAGCCATTCAATATGCCGAACATCCAAAAAGTTAGTCGGTTCATCAAGCAGTAAAACATCCGCTTCTTCTAATAATAATTTCCCTAAAATAATCTTAGCTCGCATGCCACCTGATAAATGCTCAATCGGCATCTCTAAAACATCAAGTGTTAATCCTAATCCATGAATAATACTCCCAATTTTTGATTTGATTTGATAAAAATCTTTTTCAATGAGTTCTTCGCCTAAATCGGATGCCCATTTCAATAACTTATCATGATCTTTTTCATCGGCAGTTACGACTTTTTCGTATAACTTTTCCATTTCAATTTCTTTGTCAAATAAGAATTGAAATGCATCATAAAGATATGTCTTAACAAGCATAGTTGGATCCAATTTTGCATATTGATCCATATAACCAATCTTTTTAGTCGGCATCCACTTAATCGTTCCTTGATCGGGTGATAAAGAACGATCTAAAAGTTTTAACAATGTCGACTTTCCTGTACCATTAGGGCCAACTAAAACAGCATGTTCACCTTCAAAAAGGCGCATGGATGCGCCTTGATATAAATTTTCTCCACTATAACTAAAACTTAAGTTTTCAACATCTAAAATACTCATCGAGGAAGATCTATCCTTTCAATTTCTAATGTCTCTGTATCTGGTGCCAAGTCTTCATTGAAATCATATTCACCAACTATTTTTTCAACCGTTTGACGCATATATTTTGCTTGACATGACGCTAAAATCACATGGTTTTCATCCATGATGTAACCTTCACCATCAAATATTTTTTGGTTTGAATTTATCCAACCGACAACATATAGCGTCTGATTGAGTGGCACTGGCTTGTGATATTTGACACGCAAATCAATCGTGACAGCCCATGAATGTGGTTCGTCAATTTGAAGGGCTCGACCAACAGCTTCATCTAAAAGAGCTGCGATAATCCCACCATGCATACGACTTGGAAAGCTTTGGTGAATGTCTTGTCCTTCAAAAACACCTAATACTCGTTGTTTTTCTAAAACATAATATTTAGTCTTTAATCCACTTTCATTATCTACCCCACAAACAAAACACATCTTTGCGAGATATTGTTTTCTTAAAACTTTATATTCCATTTTTCATATCCTCTAAATATTCTTCGAGCTCAACCCATAGAATCAGTTGATAATCATAAATTTGATCATGATGTTTTATAAAAACCATTTCATTTTCATTAATATAGCGTTTAATTCGTGAGATTGATGGGTAAATAATGATCCATTTATAATTTTCACTTTTTAAAAACTCAGTTTGATCAATTAACATCGCTTTATTTGCACGAAATATTTCCCACATGACACGACTATTTACGACTAATTCCTCAACTGATTTTAACGTAAAAAATAAAACTTCAATTTGATGATTTTGAAACTTAAATAATGTTTTCCCAGAATCTATATCAATATTGCCATATCGAGATAATAGATCGAGCATCTCATTTTTAATCTTGTCCAATCGTTTCTTTTCAAAAAATAGTAACATAAAAAAACCTATGATGGCAAGCCCGATGATTCCTATTGTGACATAATAAATCATACAA
>JAFGTQ010000028.1 GCA_016934015.1 Acholeplasmataceae bacterium
GATATGGAAATTGAACCATTCTTGATTTCATCATCACTTTCAGGCATTATCGCTCAAAGACTTGTTAGAAAACTATGTAAAGAATGTGCGTTTGATGACGAACCGACAGAAAGTGAAAAACAAGCATTTGAACGTTATCACATGCATGTCGATCATGTGAAACGTGCAAAAGGATGTCCATCCTGTAACTTTAAAGGATTTGCAGGACGTGTTGGTGTTTTTGAAGTATTGCAAGTTTCAAGAACGATGCAAACTTTAATCTCAGAAAATGCTTCTCTAGATAGACTTGAAGAACAAGCGAAAAAAGATGGTATGGTATCCTTGTTAGAATCAGGATTAAAGAAAGTTAAAGATGGTGTAACCACCTTAGAAGAAGTCTTAAAGGTTGCTACTGAATAGGAGGATTTATGGATCTCCGCAATTACAAGTATGAGGCAAAGAATAATGAAGGTAAATTGATTAAAGGAAGAATTGAAGCCATTAATCGTGGAACCGCCATTAAATTTTTGCAGATAAAAGGTTTAAAGGTCATTAATTTAAAAGAATATAGAAACTTTATGACAACTATCAATCAAATTACATTTGGTAGTCTTTTAAACACGAAACAATTGGTATTCTTCTTAAAACAATTAGGATCTTTATTAAATGCTGGGGTTAATATTTTGCAATCCTTAGAACTCTTATCGCTGCAACAAGAAAGTCGATTTTTAAGAAAAGTATATTTTGAACTTTATCAAGAAGTTTATAATGGATTTTCATTGTCTAAGTCATTAGCTAAAAGACCAAAAGAATTTCCAAGTTTACTTATTCAAATGGTTGAAATCGGTGAATTATCGGGAGATTTAGCCAAGATGGTTTTAGATATGGCAGATTATTATGAAAAACAAATGAAAACAACTTCTGAAATTAAAGGAGCAATTCGAATGCCTTTAATTTATTTAGGTGCAGCGATTGCGATTGCATTCGGTATGATTTTATTTGTGTTTCCTAATATGACTGCGTTATTTAGCGCTTTTGGGGATGCTAAACTTCCAGGAATTACACAGTTTTTCTTGGATGCTGGTGACTTTTTGATTAATTATGCACTTATTGTTTTTGGATTAGTTGGATTAGTTGTGATCTCAATAATTTTACTTAATAAATACGTTGAGAAATTTCATCGTGCATTAACTATCATTGCATTAAAAACTCCGATTTTTGGGAGTTTAATACAAATGAATAATCAAGTCACCATCGCAAACTCTTTATCGCAAATGATGGCTTCAGGCATTAATACTGTTAAAGCACTAGTGACTGTTAAGTCATTTACGAAAAATGTTATTTATAAAGACTTATTAGCCAAAACAATATCTTATATTGATGATGGACTGCCATTTTCTAAGTCCTTTGGAGAAAGTGACTATATTGATCCCATTATGGCTAGAATGATCGCAACCGGAGAGAAGACAGGTGAGATTCCTAAACTTATGAATAACTTAGCAGTTTACTATAATGGTGTATCCACATTAAGAGTTCAACAATTAAAGAATTCGATTCAACCAATCTTATTACTTGTAGTTTATGCCATTGTTGGGGTGATGATATTAGCTTTAATGTTACCAATGTTATCGCTTGGTACACAAATATAGTAAATAAAGTGAAAAAATTCATATAATAATTGATTTAATTTTAAAAGTGCTATAATATAGAGTGAAAGATAATTTAAAAATATTAGGAGGAAGTCTATATGACTCAAGTATTAAAAAATAAAAAAGGTGTAACTTTAGTAGAATTACTAGCAGTTATCGTAATTATGGGTATTATTGCAGCAATTGCAGTACCAGCTATTGGTGGATTAATTAATAGTTCACAAGAAAGAGCTGCAGAAGCAACCTTTGACTCTATTCAAGAAGCTTCAAGATTAAAAGCAACTGCCGAAAGAGAAGTTAATGAAGATGTTATTTTTACTTTGGCATCTCTTGATTCTGAAGACTATTTAGATTTAACTGGTGTTACAACGACTAATATATGGGTCAAAGTATCTGGTACCACTGTAACTTTTTGGGGTGAAGCAACCGCAGATACAACATCAATAACAACACTTACTATCGATACCTATACGATTAATGTTTCAACTGGAAAAGTAAGTTAATTTCTTTACATTTTGATTATTAAGACTCTTCGGAGTCTTTTTCTTTTTATAATCGGTTCTATTGTGAGATTATGCCAAAAAATGTATAATACAAACAAGGAGATAATCTTAGTTTTATTAAGATAATATGCAGTATGTTGATTTTAATCATAATATCCATCTTCATATTCTTTTTAGGTGCTTTGTTTACATCTTTTATTCATCTTGTGGCTGATCGAATTCCTCATAAAGAATCAATCAATGGAAGGTCACAATGCCCTAAATGCCATGAACAACTGAGATGGGTGGATATAATCCCATTTTTTGGTTTTTTTATCAATAAAGGTAAATGCCATTTCTGTGAATCAAAGATACCCATCATTCATCCCATCATGGAATTTATAGGTGGCGCTTTGTTTGTACTATCTTTTCATGTATTTGGATTAACTTTCGAACTTGCTGCTGCTTGGATTATCATCTTAGTCTTATTGTGTGAATCAATCAGTGATTTCAATGAACAAATCGTAATTGATCGTGTATGGATCATTGGTATTATTCCATTAATCATCATTCGAATCATCCAAAACAATTTTTTAAATTATTTATTATCTGCATCTGTCATGTTTGTATTATTGTTTTTGATTGCTTATGTTGCTTCTAAAATTCTAAAAAAAGAGGCACTTGGTGGAGGAGATATAAAGCTATATTTATTCATTGGGTTCGCATTAACCATTGAAAAAAGTTTCCTTTCTCTCTTTTTAGCATCGATAATTGCGTTAATTTATAGTATGATTAAAGATAAGGGTAAGGAATACATTCCTTTAGTCCCTTTTATAACACTTGGTGTTTTTATCTCATATTTTTTAGGAGATGCTATCATCAACCTTTATCTTTCACTTTTGGGAGTGTGACCTATGGCAAGTCGTCATGAAGTTTCCATCTTCATCTCTGATACACAAATTGGTTTTTTTCAGTATCTTCCAGATCAAACATACAAATCAAAATTTGGGACTACTGAAATTGATCCAGGTATCATTGAAAACGGTTATATAAAGGATCCTGAGGTCCTCCTTTTTCAATTAAAATCTTTATTTAAAGCACATCAAATTAAACCAAAAAAATTACGCATGGTCATCCATGATCAAAATATTTTAATTCGTCAAATAACGATTCTAAAAGAAGAATTAAAAGAACGTTCGATTAGTGAATATGTAAAAAACGAACGTGGTAAATCCATACATTTTCCATTTGAGAATGCAGCCGTTACCCATATGGTAAGAAGTGAAACTGATACAGAA
>JAFGTQ010000029.1 GCA_016934015.1 Acholeplasmataceae bacterium
ACATAATATATACGCATATTAACCACCTTTTTAAAGAAAATAAGTGCGCTTGAGCACACTTATTATACCATATAGAGAAATAAGGGAGAAAAATTGAAGTACCCTTATTCTAACAAAAGAGTATGGGATGTCAATGTATTTTTAATGTGAAATTGTGTTATTCAATGACATTAACTTTCATGTAAGGAATTAACGCCTTTGGTACCGTAATTGAACCGTCTTCATTTTGATAATTTTCGATAATCGCAATCATTGTTCTGCCAACGGCTAATCCAGAACCATTGAGTGTATGGACATATTCGGTTTTACTGTCTTTTGTACGTTTAAATCGTATATTTGCTCGTCTTGCTTGAAAATCTTCCGCATTTGAGATTGATCCAATTTCACGATACATATTTTGGCCAGGTAACCAAACTTCAATATCATATGTTTTTGCCATTCCAAAACCCATATCGCCAGTTGATAAACAAACAACACGATAAGGTAATTCTAATCGTTTTAATACTTCTTCAGAGTTTAATAACATCGCTTCAAGTTCATCGTAAGAGTTTTCTGGTTTTGTAAACTTAATAAGTTCAACCTTATTAAACTGATGTTGTCTTAAAATACCCCTCGTGTCCCTTCCGGCAGATCCTGCTTCGGCTCTAAAAGCTGTTGTGAATGCACAATAACGAAAAGGTAATGAATCACCATCAATAATTTCGTCTCGATATAAATTGATCGTGGGAACTTCGGCTGTAGGGTTTAAATACCAATTGTTCTCATCTGAACCAACACGAAATGCGTCATCTTTAAACTTAGGAAATTGTCCTGTTGAAAACATACTTTTCTCATTGACAATAAAAGGTGGGATTATTTCAGTGTATCCATGCTCATGTGCATGTAAATCCATCATAAATTGGATTAAAGATCTTTCTAAACGTGCCCCTAATCCTTTATCAACAACAAATCTAGCGCCGGTTATTTTCGCTGCACGTTCAAAATCTAGGATATTTAATTTTTCACCGAGTTCAACATGATCTTTTACTTTAAATGAAAATTCTTTAGGTTTTCCAACAATACGAATGACTTCATTATCTTTATCATCTTTCCCAATTGGCACACTTTCATGTGGAATATTGGGGATGATAGAAAGTATATCAAAAATTTTTGTTTCAATGCTTTGAAGTTCTTCATCAAGCACTTTAATTTCGTCACCAATATGAGCAACTTCATTCAAAATATCATTCGCATCCAGCTTTTGTCGCTTGAGTTCACCAATTTTCTTTGATTGTTCATTTCGAAAAGCTTTTAATTGTTCAACTTCAGCAATTTTATCTTTTCTTGTGTTCTGAAGTGACGAAAGTTCTCTAACAAATGAAAAATCACCTTGTCTTGTTTCAAGTCTTTGGATGGCCTCATCCATATTTTCCGTTAACCATTTTAAATCTAACATTGTTATTCCTCCTATCAAAATAAAAGTCCTTAGATAAAAATCTAAGGACGAATCATCGCGGTACCACCTTAGTTCTAGGAATCCCTAGCCCTCAAAATCCTTTAACGCTGGATAGCGGACGTGATTAGCGCCACTAAAGAGTGGATTCATTTGATATGCATCATCACTTTCACCTTATGTGATGTCTCTTTTTCATGCAAAAGTCAAATTACTATGCTCTTATGCTCGTGTTATCTTTATTATAATGAAAGCCTTAATGAATGTAAAGAATCTCAAGACTTTATTTGTTTTTCTGTTTGATAATTTCTTTAAATCATCTTTTAAATCATCCGATTTTAATCCGAAATCAATAATAGATTCAATATAATCAATTTTTTTACCACCATCATATCCTGCAGTTGGAATCACAACTTTACGAATTATAAGTTACTTTCCAATTGTTTTGGTTCAACAGATAAATGTTTTGATGCAACAAACCCAACCGCACATAAAATAATACCTACAACCCAAAAATACCAATCAGTTTGAAAAACATGGTCGTTCGTATTTTGTTCTAGAGTAAATAAAATATTAAATGGTGATACAATCACGATACCTAATACCGCCATATAAAAATGCTTTTGATATTTCTGTAAAAGGACAAACATGACTTTACCCATAATGATCAATCCAATGATAACACCTAATACGAGAAGTAGGAATAATGGTATCTTATTCAAAACTAATGAGAAATCCAGTAGGGCAACCCCTCTTAAAAGATCACTGATAAGATCAAGTAATTTTTGATAGAATCCTAGCGCCATAAGCATTGTAGCTCCGGACAGCCCTGGAATAATTAATGCAACCGCTGTAATCATACCAATGATAAACACAATAAAATATTCCTGACTTCCCGTAGTCGTATTTTCTTGAATAAAAGCCATCAATAACATAACCATCATTGAAACTCCTAAAACAAGAAAATGATGCCATTTCGTTTTTGTAACTTTAATTCTTTGAATGATACTTGGAATAGCCCCTAGTATGAAACCAATAAATAATAATGTTATAGGTAACGGTGCAATATCTAAAAATAATTTAATCACAAAAAATCCAATAAATAATCCAATAACAATACCCACAATATAATGCCATACGGATTTAATAGCTTTAAATGGATGTTTAGTAAAATCATTTAAAGCATTTACAAGGGATTGATAAATATTAAAAATGGCAGCGATCATAGATCCACTGACTCCAGGGAGAATGCTCCCCATGCCAACCAAACTACCTTTAATTATTTTAATAAGGTGATTCATGATATCTCCTTAATGATGCTACTTTATACTTAAGATTGACTCTATTTTAGCATATTTCAAATTGATTTTCTATGCTATAATATAGAAGGTGATAAAACGATGGAAAACTTTGTAGAAATCTTAAAATATATCTTTCTTGGAATTGTTCAAGGGATCACTGAAATACTCCCAATATCCTCAAGTGGGCATCTAACTTTATTTAGTCGGTTACTTCAAATTGATTTGACTAATTTAACTGTCTTTTTGATGATTACGAATATGGGATCTTTTTTAGCTCTACTCCTTTTCTTTAGGAAAGATGTGGGACAGCTCATTAGCGGTACATGGAAATTCATTATAAAAAAAGATGAGGCTAGAAAAGAAGATTTTCAATATGTACTTAAACTGTTAATTGCCGTTATACCAATTGGAATATTTGGGTTTTTCTTTAAAGATTACATGCCTAATGATTTACTTTCGGTTGGTTTTTCGTTAATTCTCACTGGTATATTGTTATTATTTGTTTACCGTTCAAAAGATATTCAGTGGAAAAAAGATATCACCTATAAAAATGCTCTTATTATTGGTGCGTTCCAAATGTTTGCAGTTCTTCCTGGTATTTCAAGAAGTGGTATTACAATGACCGGTGGACTTGTACAAAAATTAGAGCTTAAAAAGGTTTTAAGATTTTCTTTCTTAAGCTACCTTGTAGTTTCAGTTCCTGTCTCAATTCTTGGCATATATGATGCAGTTCATGTTACCGAATCTATCGATGTTTTAGGATATATTTTAGCATTTGTTATGAGCTTTATATTTAGTTTATTATCTGTGATGTGGATTTTTAAATTTATTAAAGTTAAAAATTTGGTCTATTTTGGAGTTTACTGTTTACTCATCGGTTTAACTTCAATAATCATTTACTTTATTTGAGCCATTGGCTCTTTTTTTTCGTAAAAAACAAAGAAGATCACCCAGTGCAGAATAAATAAAATGAAGACAAAGAAGGCAAAAAACTTAAAATGATTAAAAATATCTAAAAATATGAGATTTATTTTATAGAATTCCCAAGAGTTGAATCTTATAAACCTTCCAATATAAATTGCTGAACTAGAGAGTATAAAAAGTATATTTACTCCTATTATCCTTATAATAGCCTTTATCTCTTTCATGTTTGATAGCAAAATTTGAAGTGATTTAATCGCAATTTTACTACTAATTAAAGCGCCAATAACGAGGTGTGCGAATATCAACCAATCTTTTATTAGATATGCATAAATATTTGGATAATCTAAAAAGAATGTATAATTTTGAAAGTGAATAAGATCAGTCATAATATATACAGCATTTGGAAAGAATATCAAAAATAAAAAAGCAATTCCGATCTTAAGGAACTTGCTTTTTTGTTTTGAATATATTTGAGTTAACACTAATGGAACTGTTGCTAGAATCATATTCCATCCTAAAAAAATGACTAATCCATTATTTAAAATCATCCCAAGGATGATTGAAATAATAACATATATAACTGCTGCTAAATATAGCGATTTATTTTTAAGGTCATTCATGCAACTTAATGGCTTCATTAACATCTTTTTGCATATCTCCCGCTGAAAGTAAATAGTCACTTAATAACTTAAATCGTTTAATATATTCATAAATTTCTGAAGTCACAATCACATTCTTTGGATCTGTCAATTTGGGATTTCTCATCGAGAAAAAGTATGCATCAGTGACAGCATCTAATAATCGATTATCGAGAACAAATGTCGGTTCAGTGCTTAAACCATGCACGCCATAATATGGGTCATCACCAACTGGTAAATTAAATAATTCAATGATTGTTCGGTATAAATCTACTTGGCTTCTGACTAAATATTGATCTCCAGTAAGTAATCCTTTTCGAATGCTGTAGTCGTCATATGTCACGTATTCTTCCCCAGGAACATAAATGAAAGCTAGGGTTTGTTGAAGAACTTTTCGAGATTCCATCACCGATAGTTCTCGATTAAACAATTGATCGATATCTCCATTTTTTAATCCAGAGCCGTGATCGCTGTAAAAGACATAAACTGTGTTATCCAATGTTTGATCTTCGCCATCTTCGTTGATGAAAAGACGTTTCATGATGTCATCATAATAATCGACATAATTTAAATATTTTAATGTGATTCTTTTCATAGAATCTTCATATTCAGGATAAATTCCTGTTCTTTGCCCATAAGGATCAAAATCATAAGGTGTATGTGGCATCATCATGATGGGAAACATCATGAATGGTGTTTGACTTTCTTGATAATTGACACCTCTTTGATAAATCTCGTCGGCGAGATGAAAATCACTGATCCATGGTGAAACATGGGTTAAATTTTGATTTTGATCAAAAGTGTAACCTTCTTTAACATTATAACCCTCTGCGATAAAATCTTCTAAGCTATAAAATTCGTCAAAACCATAGAGATTTGGATAAACAAAATTTCGATTATAAAAAGTTTCTTTGTCTCCGTGAACAGCATCCGTGTAATAACCAAGATTATTGTAATAATTGACTAAAGAGTTTAGTTCATAATCAAGTTTATTATGCTCCCAATAAAGCGTTCGATCGCCTGAAGGATATAATCCAGTTAATATTGAAAGTTCCGCATCAGAACTAACTCCCATACCAACACTACTATAATAGTCTCTGAATACAAAACTTTGATCCAGTAAATGATTAAAGAATGATAGTTTTTGATTTGTTTGGTCATTTTCAAAAAGAAAATAGTTCATGGATTCGATGTGAACTAAAACCAAGTTTCTACCTTCAAGGATTCCATGAAGATTTGATCCATTTAAAATGGTTTCATCAACAAATAAATTTGACACTACGTGATCCATGGTTAATCGATTGCTATATATATTCCCATCGAAGAAATTGGTATAAATTGCTTGATTTTTATTATAAGCTTGAAAAGCTTCAGCCATTTCCTGATCATTTTCAAAATTTAGAACTTCACTTGCACTAATTTCGGGGTGAAGTCCAAAAAAATCAGAAAAATAATAAGGGTATGCTCCAAAGTTTTGAACAGCAAAAGTACTTTGTACAGAACTAATGGGTAATGCTTTCTTAAATTGTTCCATATAACTGTATAAGGATACAAAAAACATAAGTAAAGCACTCAATATATAAATTGTATGCTTGATCTGATTAATCGCAAATCGTTCTTGTGGAAATCCCGATTTTTTAATCACCAGATAAAATACTAAAAGGATGATGAATGGCAAGAATAACAAAATGCGATAATAGATAATTAGTTCTAATACAATTTCTAAAATGACACCAAAAGCAAATCCATCAGCTGGATTTTTAAACATGACAATACTATCCATGGAAAAAGAAGTACCATAATACATATTAAATACACTGGATGCAAAGAACATAAAGTTCAAAAAAAGTGTAGTAAATAGTAAAAATTTCAGCCGGGCCTTAGGTGTTTTAAATAATAGAAAGGCTATTGAAACGACTAATAGAAGAAATGATAAATTACCTAAAATTGCATTTAATGTCCCTAAAAAAGTATGGGGGAAGGGTGCGATATATCGATTGAGTTGTTGAAGTGTTAAAAAATAAGTATTTAAGATGTTAAGGACAAAGAAAGTTCCTATATACCCTAAATAAAGTTTATGGTTTTTACTCATGTTGGGTTCCTCTTGTTATTTCTAAAGTTATTATACATGAAGAAGTGAATTAATGCACATATTGCATATAAAAAAGGCGTCATTTTAAGACTTAAAACGCGCCTCTTTTAATTTATATATTAATTTTTAGAAAAGGTAATTTATTCATCGAAAAGAGAATCAGTTGTAATAACTTCTTCATCTTCATCTTCGAATTCTTCTGGCTCTAAATTTGAAACTTCTACAGTCTTTCTTTCAGTGCTTACATCCATAGATTCTTGAATAAATGGTGTTTGCTCAATTTCATCAATTTCCTCTTCTTCCTGTCTTGGAACTAAAGCAATTGTAGAAACTTTTTGGTCAGGTCTTAAACGGATAATTCTAACGCCTTGTGTTGCTCGTTTTGTTTGAGAAATTTGATCCACATGAGTTCTAATAACCACACCTTTATCTGAAACAACGATTAAATCTTCAATATCAGAAACAGACTTTAACGCAGATAGACGACCATTCTTTTCAGTGACATTTAAGGTTTTAACGCCTTTACCACCACGAAGTTGGCATCGATATTCATCAACGTTAGTTCGCTTTCCAAAGCCATTTTCTGTAATTACTAAAATTTGTTGTTCGCTATTTTCAACGATTGCTGCACCAACAAGGAAATCATTTTTCCCAATGCTCATTCCCTTAACACCTGTTGCAGTTCTACCCATTACACGAACATCAGTTTCTTTAAATCGGATTGCTTTACCGTTTGAAGCACCGAGGATAATATCTTTATTTCCATCGGTTGCTTTGACGGCTAATAATTCATCGTTTTCTCTTAAATTAATGGCGATGATGCCATTTGTTCTAATGTTCTGATATTCAGATATTTTGGTTCGTTTCATAATGCCTTTTTTTGTAACAAATGTAAGAAAGTTTTCATTGTTTTCAAAGTCTTGTACACTTGTAAATGAGGCAAGTGTTTCATCTTTATCAAGTTGTAATAAATTGACAAGTGGTAACCCCTTAGATTGTCTTGAACCTTCTGGAATTTGGTATCCTTTAATTTTATAAACTCTACCTTTATTTGTGAAGAATAAATGATAATCATGAGTGGATGTCATTAAGATGTGCTCTACATAATCGTCTTCGTGTACTTTAATGCCTGACATACCCACGCCACCACGATTTTGAGTCTTATAATGATCAACCTTCATACGTTTGATATAACCGTTATTCGTTACTGTAATAATGACATCTTCAACTGGAATTAAATCTTCATTTTCGATACTTAAATCTTCATGTAAATTAATCTCTGATTGTCGATTAATCTGATATTGATTTCTCATTTGACTGAGTTCATCACGAATGATAGATAATTTACGTTCATGACTTCCAATAATTTCTTTATAGTCAATAATTTTAACTGCTAAATCTTTTTGTTCAACTTCGATTTTTTCAATTTCAAGTCCAGTTAAACGTTGCAAACGCATATCCAATATAGCTCTCGCTTGAATTTCAGTAAAATTGTAAGTATTAATTAAAGCCTCGCGTGCTTCATCACCAGTTTTTGATTTTTTAATGATTTCAATTGCACGATCAATATCATGAAGCGCAATCAGTAATCCTTCTAAAATATGTTCGCGTGCTTCAGCTTTTTCTAAATCATAGATTGTACGTCGTTGAATAACCTCAATTTGATGTTCAATATAATATTTAAGCATATCTTTGAGTGTCACCATCATAGGTTGTCCTTTGACAAGCGCAATCATGTTAATGCCAAATGAAGTTTGTAGTTGTGTAAATTTGTAGAGATTGTTAAGCATAACATGTGGATTAACATCTCTTCTAAGTTCAATGACGATACGCATACCTTTACGGTTAGACTCATCTCTTAAATCTGTAATACCATCGACGATTTTTTCTTTTGCAATTTCAGCAATTTTTTCAATTAATGATGTTTTATTTACTTGATAAGGAATTGCAGTCACAATAATGCTATTCCGATTTTTGTGGGCAACAATTTCAGCTGTAGCCCTCATCGCAATAATTCCTTTACCAGTTTCATAAGCTTGTCTTAATCCTGTAAGACCAAGGACTTGACCTCCGGTTGGAAAATCAGGACCTTTGATATATTGCATTAATTCAGTCGATGTAATTTCTTCATTATCCATATAAGCTAAAATACCATCGATGACTTCACTTAAATTATGAGGAGGGATATTTGTCGCCATACCAACAGCAATACCTGTTGATCCATTGACTAGTAAATTAGGATATCTAGCAGGCAAAACTGAGGGTTCATGCTCTGATCCATCATAGTTGTCAATAAAATCTACAGTATTTTTTTCTAAATCTCTCACTAATTCGCCAGCAATTTTTGACATTCTAGCTTCAGTGTATCGCATCGCTGCAGCACCATCGCCATCAACAGAACCAAAGTTACCATGACCATCAATTAAAGGCATATTGTAACTAAATGGTTGTGCCATGCGAACCATGGCATCATAGACTGATGAATCACCATGTGGATGATATTTGCCTATAACTTCACCGACAATACGTGCTGATTTTTTATGTGCTGAGCCTGCGGACATGCCTAAGTCATTCATCGCATATAAAATACGACGTTGAACGGGTTTAAGCCCATCTCTAATATCTGGCAATGCTCTTGAAACAATAACAGACATCGCATAATTTAAAAAGGAGGTCTTCATTTCGGAAGATATGTTTATCTCTTTGACGTAGCCTTCTGTGGTTTTTGATGTTTCTTCGTTCATGTTTTTCCCCTTTCCTATGCGTCAATATTATTCGCATAAATCGCGTTTTCTTGAATAAATAACTTTCTTGGTTCAACTTCTTCACCCATCAACATTGAAAAAATTTGATCGGCATCCATTGCATCCTTTAAGGACACTTGAAGAAGTGTTCTTTCTTCAGGATTCATCGTCGTTTCCCATAATTGTTCAGGATTCATTTCACCAAGCCCTTTATAGCGTTGAATTTGTGGCCTTCCACCAAAATCTTGAAGTAATTTATTAAGTTCTTCATCGCTATAAACATATTCAACACGTTTTCCTTGTTGAACTTTATATAGTGGTGGTTGAGCTATAAAGACATATCCTAAATCAATAAGTGGTTTCATATATCTAAAGAAGAAGGTTAATAACAGTGTGCGAATATGTGCACCATCAATATCAGCATCTGTCATGATGACAACTTTATGATATCTTGCTTTAGTCGCATCAAATTCTTCACCAATTCCAGTACCTAAAGCTTGGATAAGTGATAAAATTTCTTTATTTGATAAAATCTTATCAAGTCTTGCTTTTTCAACGTTTAATACTTTACCACGAAGTGGTAGAATTGCTTGATATTCGGATTCTCTACCTTGTTTTGCCGATCCACCTGCAGAATCACCTTCGACGATGTATATTTCTGAAATCACTGGATCTTTACTACGACAATCTGCCAGTTTCGATGCAAATCCTAGTTGATCAAGTGGTGATTTACGACGCGTTGCTTCACGTGCTTTTTTTGCAGCTATTCTTGCACGCGCTGCCATTAATGATTTTTCAATGATAGCTTTTGCATCATTAGGATTTTCTAATAAATATCTTTCGAGCCCTTCCCCAACAATCTGACTTGTAATTTGTCTAACTTCTGGGTTTCCAAGTTTCGTCTTCGTTTGTCCTTCAAATTGAGGGTTTGGATGTTTCACTGAAACAATCGCTGTTAATCCTTCTCTAGTGTCTTCGCCAAGAAATGAATCGTCTTTTTTTAACAAATTATTATCACTTGCGTATTTATTTAAGACTCTTGTTAAAGCCATCTTAAAGCCATCTTCATGCATTCCGCCTTCATGGGTTGGAATGTTATTCGCAAATGAATAAAGATTTGTTGCATAAGAGTCATTATATTGCATTGCAATTTCTAATGTGACGCCATCAACTTCTTTTTCAGTATAAATAATTTCTTGATTGACGCGACCTTTATTTAAATTTAAAAATGAAACGTATTCAATAATTCCACCTTCATAATGATAGGTTTGTTCCATCGTATGTTCTGTTCTTTGATCACATATCGTGATTTTAATTCCTTTATTAAGAAATGCCAATTGTTGAATTCGGTTTCTTAGAATTTCATATTCATAAACAAGTGTTTCTGTAAAAACGAGATGATCCGCTTTAAATGTAATGATTGTTCCTGTATGATCACTTTCACCAATTACTGTAACATCTGTTACCGGAACTCCTCGTTCATACCGTTGTTGATAACTCTTATTATCACGATGAATTTCGACTAAATACCATTCAGATAATGCATTAACAACTGATGCTCCAACACCATGTAATCCACCAGATACTTTATATGATTTTCCATCAAACTTACCTCCAGAGTGGAGCGTCGTTAAAATCGTCTCAACTGCGGGACGGTTTGTTTTAGGGTGTAAATCTACTGGAATTCCACGACCATCATCTGTAACTCGAATAATGTCACCAGGTAAAAGTTCAAGTCTAATCGTTGTTGCATATCCACCGAGTGCTTCATCAATAGAATTATCGACGATTTCCCATACTAAATGGTGGAGTCCTCTAGAACCTGTTGAACCAATATACATACCTGGTCTTTTTCTTACAGCTTCTAAGCCTTCTAAGATTTGAATATTCGATGCATCATAATTCGACATAATGTCACTCCTTTGGTATATAAATCATTTGAATGTGCTCTCCTTCGATAGGAAGAGCGCTATTCATAATGATTTGATGTTCTTTTGGCATATTTTCTAAAAATGTATGTTGTTTATCTTGATCAAGTTCACTTAAGACATCATCAAGAAGAAGAATTACTTTTTGTTTTGTCTCATTTTCAATCAGCTTTAATAACGCTAATTTGAGCGTGACAACGATTAATCGCTGTTCACCTTGGGAAGCATACCCCTTAGCGTCAAAACCATTAAATTCGATGTAAAAATCATCTCTATGGGGTCCTGCTAAGGTTGATTGATACAAGATATCTTGCTTTTGTTGTTTTGATAGATGATTTCTAAATGATTTTTCATCAACATCTGGCTGATAAATGATTTTTACATGATGATGGCTAAATTTTTGATAAACCTCATCAAAATAAACTCCTAACTTATCAAGCATCAATTGTCTTTCTTTCATGATATCCATGCCTGTTTCGTATAATTGATCGCCAAGAATGTTTAAGAATGTGTAATCTGATTCAAAATTTAGTTTTTTTAATAAACTATTTCGTTGTTTTAAAATTTGTTTATAAGTATTTAGCATTCTTAAGTACTTTTTATTAAGTTGCATCCATTCTAAATCCATAAACTGTCTTCGAATACTCGGTGAGCCTTTAATTAAATCTAAATCCTCAGGTGCAAACATTACAACTCTCAAATGTCCAAAAAAATCACTAATTTTTCTTTTTTCAACACCATTGATTGATGCTCTCTTTCCATGTTTTGTTAAGACAATATCATATCTGTCATCATCAGTCGTTAATTTAACTTGTAAAAATGGTTGCTCATGACGAATCATTTCTTTTTCATCACTTGATCGATGTGATTTAGTTGTTGCACAAAAATATATACTTTCTAAGATGCTCGTTTTCCCGCATCCATTCAATCCATGAATATATACAAAATTTTTATTAAATGTGGCATCAAACTTTTCAAAACTTCGAAAATTTCGAATAGAAAGTTTATGAATCATAAGCAATGACGTAGGCATCTTGATCAATCATAACCACATCTTTATCACGAATTTTTTTACCTCGTTCTTGTGTGTGAATACCATTAACTAAACACTTATGATTAAATAAAAAAAACTTGGCTTCTCCACCAGAACCAATCTTGTCGGTAGCTTTTAAAAATTGTCCTAGAGTAATAAAATCTGATTTCAAAATGAATTTTTTCACAAGATACACCATTCCTTCATTTATATTATAACATAATATAAGTAAAAATGCACTCATTTAAGCGCACTTTTTTGAGGTCGCAACCTTGTATCATCTAACTAATAAAAAAAGCCTTAAAATTGAAATTAAGGCTTTTGATGTTTAGTCGATTCGAACAGGTAATATCAAATGTAAGAGGTCTTGATCAAGGTTTCCTTTAATGACAAAAGGTTTAACTTCACCAGCGAAATTAATCGTAACTTCACTCGAACTGAATGATTTTAATGCTTCAACTAAGTATCTTGAGCTGAATGCAATTTTAATCACTGGACCTGTTACATCAGATGCTGGAATCACTTCTTCAAGTGCATCACCAATTTCATTATTTGTAGAACTGATTTCAACAATTGAATCAGGTCTTAAACTCATTTTAATGATATTATAATTTGTTTCGCGATCTCTTGGTGATAATAAAGAAACACGTTCAACTGCTTGTAATAATTCTTCTTTGTTAAAATGAATGATAACAGGGAACTCTGTAGGAATAATTCTCATCGTATCTGGATAAGTTCCTTCAAGAAGTCTTGTTTGAAATAAAATTTTATTCATTTTAAATAAAACTTTATTTGGGTTAATATATAACTCAACATCATTATTGTAAGTATCTAATATTTTTGATAATTCATCTAAACTTCGATTAGGTATTACAATATCAAATGTTTTACTATGCGTTCTAAGTTTTACATTTTTTTGGCTTAATCTATAACTATCAGTAGCGACACAATAAAGATGATTATCTAAATATTTGAAGTTCACACCGGTTAATATAGGTCGCTTTTCATTCGTAGCTGTTGAATAATTTGTTTCTTTAATAATTGTTTTTATTAATTGACTATCTAAAGCAATTGGATCATCTAAGTCTAAGAAATCAATATCTGGATAATCTTCAATATCCATCAATCTTAATTTAAATTCAGAACGATCTGCTTTAATCACAATTAATTTATCTTCAATTAATGCAAATTCAACACGCTGTGAAGAAATTTTTCGCATAATTTCAATTAAATATCGCCCTGGTATAGCAACTTTTCCTGTTTTTTTAATTACTAAAGAAGAATCATCAATTAAAACTTGAATTGCAACATCAGTATTTGATGATGTTAATAAGAGATGATCTTCATACACTTCAAATTTAATCGCATATAAAATAGGAAGTGGTGTTTTATTAGGTAATCCTTTTTGGATGATTAAAAGTTGATTTAGTAAAACATCTCTATCGATAGTAAAAATCATAACGACGGCTCCTTTATTTTCTTATAGATTAGTCTTTAAATTATTGTTACAAATGTGGATTTGTGGGAAAAACCTAGAATGGCTTTATACCGTAATTATTATACCATATTTCCAACAATTTATAAACACTTAATTTTTACTAGAAAAATCTATTTTTTTAAGAATTGTATCAATTGCTAATTTTAACGATGGATCCTGTTTTATATCATTATCAATCTTTTCACACGCAGCTAATACCGTTGAATGATCACGATCGCCAAATAGGCCACCAATTGTTTTATAAGGAATGTTATATCTAGACTTTATTAAATACATTGCGATGTGACGTGGAATCACATATTTTGAATGTCGTTTCTTGCCAATTAAATCTTCTAAAGATATTCCATAAAAATCACTGACAACACTTTGGATTTTATCGTAATTATTTTCATTTAATGAATCACTCTTTCTCTTGGTACGAAGAAGTGGTTCAAGGGCTTCAGCAGTGGATTCTACGGTTAAATCAAGGTTATTAGTTAAACAATAAAATAATACACGTTTTAATGCGCCTTCAAGCTCTCTAATATTTGTTACAAATGAAGATGCAATAAACTCTAAAACGTTATTTGGAATATCATGTATATCGGATGATTCAGTCGCCAATTTACGCTTTAAAATTTCAATACGATGTTCTAAGTCAGGGACTTGAATATCAACCGTTAATCCAACTTCAAATCGAGATGTTAAACGAGTCATTATATTCTTTAATTCTGATGCAGGTTTATCACTTGTAATCACAATTTGTTTATTTTGTTGATATAAATAATCAAAGAGTTTAAAAAACTCCATTTGAGTTCTTGTTGCACCACCCATAATCTGGATATCATCAACCAATAACACGTCAATATCACGATATTTATGATTGAAATCATCCATTTTTTCCCTTTTCAATAAATTGGCAAAATCTTCAATAAAACCATCAGCTTTAACATACAATATTTTCTTACTAACGTCCTGATCTAATATGTAATTACCAATAGATTGCATTAAGTGTGTTTTACCTAATCCAACATCACCAAAGATGTATAACGGATTTGCAACTGCACCTGGTTGATCAGCAACTTTCATTGCCATTCTAAAGGCAAACATGTTACTTTTACCGACAACAAAATTATCAAATGTATAAGTCGCATTTAAATTGCCAGGACGATACTTTAAGTTTAAATTTCTTTCTGGACTAATTAGGGTTTCTTCTGGAAGCAGTTCTTGCTCAGTGACAAACTTAAAGCGTATAGGTTCACCATGGTATTTGGTTGCGAGTTCGTTAATCTTTGTCAAGTAAAAACGGTTAATTCTGTTTTTAATAAATTCACTTTGGACAAGAACATAAATATGGCCATTTAGAAATTTGTGTGTTGATTTGATTGGCTCAAAAACATCTTGGTATGTTTCTTCATTGAAAGTTGATTCCAAATCACCAAGAATTCGTTGCCATAATTGGTCGTAATTATTCATATGTTGATACCCCTCTATTCGTGATTTCATAATAACATATAGAAGTTAAAAAAAACTAAAAAGATATCCACATTATTCGTGGGAAACTTTTTACAACACATGGTGGGAATGTGGGTATATTGTGGTAAAAGTCAGTAACTTTGCGTCTTAGTTGTGCCGTTTGATGGGATTTTCCAGTTTCCCACAATTCCACAAAAATGTGGCTAAGTTATCCACATTGTATATGATGATTAAGATGTGAAAAAATATTGAAAATTGTTTCACTAGTTTTTGAAGTATAAAGCAAATAAAATTCAGTAATATTTTAAGTTGACAAAAGAAACATCTTTATATATAATTAAAAAGCATGGTTTCGCAAGAAAGGTGGTTTTATTTGTGAAAAGAACATATCAACCAAGTAAGTTAAAGCGCCAAAAGACTCATGGATTTAGAGCTCGCATGGCAACCGTTGGTGGTCGTCAAGTACTTGCTCGCCGCAGATTGAAAGGCCGCGCTGAGTTAACTGTTTAATCTAAATTATTTTAAAACACTAGGACTACTCGTTAAAATAATAACTTTTTGTTATTTTGAGTAGTCCTTATTTTTTAAAACTATGAAAAAAGAATATCGCATAAAGAAGAATAGCGAAATCGATGCGATTTTTAAGAAAAAAATATCAAAATCAAACAGTTATTATGCGATCTATCAATCTTCTGATCCACAAGCGAGTCATTTTCGTTATGCACTCTCCATTGGAAAAAAATATGGAAATGCTGTCAAACGAAATCTCGCTAAACGT
>JAFGTQ010000030.1 GCA_016934015.1 Acholeplasmataceae bacterium
CTTCCTTGACGTGGAAGGGGTCGCAGGTTCAATCCCTGCTAACTTCACCATTTTTTGGATAGTTAGTGATTATTCTAATAAAAACCATAAATTTAACAATAAATTTTTTGTAAATATTTTTAAATTAACATTTGATATGTGTGAAATACATGTTATAATGAATTGAAAATATCGATACAAGAAAGGAGTCATTTTTATGGTTCCAAATACACTACATGACGATGAGAGAGCATCTCTATTTTATGATGCAATTTCAAAGCATAAGAACTTACCAGGTCCTTTGATGCCGACACTTCAAGATGCGCAGAGGATTTTTGGTTGTGTTTCATTGGATATCCAAAAAATAATCGCCAAAGAATTAAAAGAAAGTATTGCAAAAATTAATGGGGTGGTGACTTTTTATAGTCAATTCTCACTAACTCCAAAAGGTAAAAATACCATTAGCGTATGCTTAGGTACTGCATGTTATGTAAAAGGTTCACAAGGGATTTTGGATGCTTTTACCGATGAATTAAAGATTAAAAACGGTGAAACAACAAAAGATGGTATGTATACATTGGAAGCCACGCGGTGCATCGGTGCATGTGGATTAGCACCTGTTTTTTGCATTAATGAGCGTGTATGTGGCCGAGCAAATGTTCAAAAAGCTAAAACTATGTTACAGTCAAATCCTACATCTCATGAATCTCATGATCATTCGGAGGATTAAATATGGATTATCAAAGATTAGTTGAAATTAAAAAGCAAACCAAAGCGAAGATGAAACAAGGAACTCGAATCCAAATTGGTATGGGAACTTGTGGAATTGCAGCTGGTGCTAAAGAAGTTTTAGAATTTTTTACGGATGAAATCGAGCGGCAAAATTTAAAAGATATCTATATTTCTGAAGTAGGATGTATGGGAGAATGCTCTTTTGAACCTCTAGTAGAAATTATCGATCCAGATGGTAGTTCAATCATTTATTGCCGTATGTCAGTTGATCGAGCACAAGAGGTTGTTGATCATCATTTATTAAACGGTATCAAGCTGGAAAAATACAGTTTGTATCGTTTGAAGAAGTAGGTGATTTTATGCTAGAGAGAATGCAAATTATTATTTGTGGTGGAGAAACATGTTTAAAACAAAATAGTCTTCATTTAAAAGATTTGATTCAATCAACACTGGAAACTCAAGATTTAAGTGACGATGTGATTGTTCATGTCACGGGTTGTTTTGGATTATGTGAACGGGGACCGATTCTTGCCATTTATCCAGATGAAGTTTTTTATGAACATGTGAGTGTTGATGATATTGATGAAATTATCGAATCACATATTAAAAATGGAATTGTGGTCGACAGATTAAAAATTAGCGATCCTATCACACAAAAAAGACTGAAAAGTTTCAGTCATTTCGACGTTTTTCGGAAACAAAAAAGAATAACACTTAGAAATTGTGGTGTGATTAATCCACTAAATATTGATGAATATATTGCAAGAGACGGATACTTTGGACTTGCAAAAGCTATATTAGAAATGTCACCTATAGATGTTGTGCAAGAAATGAAGGATTCAGGATTGCGTGGCCGTGGTGGTGGAGGATTCCCTACAGGATTAAAATGGGAGTTTGCATATAAACAAAAAAACGATATAAAATATGTTATTTGTAATGCAGATGAGGGAGATCCAGGAGCTTTTATGGATCGTGCTGTATTGGAAGGAGATCCACATTCTATATTAGAAGCCATGGCAATCTGTGGATATGCGATTGGTGCAAAACAAGGCTACATCTATGTAAGAGCTGAATATCCTGTTGCTGTTGAGCGTTTAAATCATGCGATTAAGCAAGCATATGATTATGGTTTATTAGGACAAAATATATTAAAAACATCATTTCATTTTGATATCGAATTGAGATTAGGATCTGGAGCATTCGTTTGCGGTGAAGAAACAGCGCTAATTGCATCAATTGAAGGTAATCGAGGAATGCCTAGACTTAAACCACCTTTTCCCGCAGTTTCAGGGTTATGGGGTAAACCCACAAATGTGAATAATGTTGAAACATTTGCGAATGTTCCAGTTATTCTTTTTAAGGGTGCAAAATGGTTCCGTTCAATCGGAACAGAAGCTTCTCCAGGAACTAAGGTGTTTGCACTTGGTGGGAAAATTAAAAATACAGGTCTTATCGAGGTTCCTATGGGAACAACACTGCGTGAAGTTATTTATGATATCGGTGGAGGTATACCTAATCGTAAAAAGTTTAAAGCCATTCAGACTGGTGGTCCATCAGGAGGATGTATAACAGCCAAAGATTTAGATACTCCAATTGATTTTGATAGTCTTAAAGCTCTTGGGTCGATGATGGGATCTGGTGGCATGATTATTATGGATGAAGATAATTGTATGGTTGATGTCGCAAGATTCTATTTAGATTTTACAGTGGATGAATCCTGTGGGAAATGTACTCCATGCCGTGAAGGTACAAAACGGATGCTAGATATACTTAATCGAATTTGTGCTGGAGATGGATCGTTAAAAGATCTTGATAAACTTGAAGAACTTGCACATATGATTCAAGAAACATCACTATGTGGACTCGGTCAAACTGCACCCAATCCAGTAATTTCAACATTAAAACATTTTAGAGATGAATATGAAGCACATGTCATTAAAAAGACATGCCCAGCTGGAGTTTGTCGAGAACTTACGAATTTTTATATTGATCAAAAATGTGTTGGATGTACAAAGTGTGCCGTAAATTGCCCAGTTGGTGCGATTACAGGTTGGCCAAATACAATCCATAAACTAGATCTCAATTTATGTATACGCTGTGGTGCATGTAAACAAGCGTGTCCAGTCGGTGCAATTGTTACTGAACAACCATTGCAGGAGGTTCAACATGCCTAAACATGTAACGATAAAAATTAATCAAAAAGAATATACAGTACCTGAAGGGTATACTGTTTTAAAAGCTGCGGAAGAGCAAGGAATTAATATTCCTAGATTGTGCTATTTAGAAGGGATACATGAAGAAGGGAATTGTCGTTTATGCTCAGTCGAAATTGATGGAAACCCCAATTTAAAACCTGCATGTAAAACGATTGTTCATGAAGGTATGGAAGTCATTACAGAAAATCAAAAAATTTACAATTATGTGTCAATGAATCTTGAACTTTTAGCATCAAACCACCATTTTGAGTGTTTCAAATGTTCTAGAGAAGAAAATTGTGAATTTTTAGATTTATTACGTGAATATAATATTACCAATGAGTTTAGTGATCTTTATGGATTTGAGTTAAAGGAAAGCCATTTAAATAACACTTCAGATTCTATGGTAATCGATACGAGCAAATGTATTTTATGTGGCCGATGTGTCTCTGCATGCGAACATTATACCGGCATTGGCGTTTTAAATTTCAATCAACGTGGGACAGTCACATATGTAGGTCCAGCCCAGTTCCATAATCTTGATGATGCGGGTTGTATTTATTGTGGGAAATGTATTCAATCATGCCCTACAGGAGCAATCAGAGAAAATATTGATCTGAAAAACTTTGAAAAAGCGATTCGTGATCCAAAGAAAACAGTTATTGTTCAAGTTGCTCCTTCGATTCGTGCAGCACTAGGAGAAGAATTTGGATATCCAATTGGTACGAATGTTGAAGGAAAGATGTTTGCAGCACTTTATGAACTCGGTGTTAATGAAATTATTGATACTAACTTTACAGCGGATTTGACCATCGTTGAAGAATCCAGTGAATTTTTAGAAAGATTCAAAAATGATGGTGTTTTACCGATGTTCACATCTTGTTCACCAGGATGGATCAATTATTTAGAACTTTATTATCCTGAATTTATTCCTAATTTATCGACGTGTAAATCGCCACAACAAATGGCGGGAGCATTAATCAAAACCTATTATGCCAAAAAATTAAATCTTGATCCAAAAGACATATATTCTGTATCTATTATGCCTTGTGTTGCTAAAAAATCTGAAGCTCACCGTGATGGTATGGGTAGAGATGGGTTACAAGATGTTGATATTGTTTTAACAACAAGAGAATTTGGGCGATTAATTAGACGCCGAAATATTGATTTTAGAAATTTGAAACCTATGGAACCATTTGGTGATTTAGCAAAATACACAGGAGCTGCAGCTATTTTTGGGGCTAGTGGTGGAGTGATGGAAGCTGCACTTCGAACAGTTTCAGCAATGCTGGAAGAAAAAGATTGTCCTCTAGAATTTAAAGA
>JAFGTQ010000031.1 GCA_016934015.1 Acholeplasmataceae bacterium
GATGCATCATCGTGTTCCAAGAATGGAATTGTTGATGTTGCTACTGATACAATTTGCTTTGGAGATACGTCCATAAAAGTAACTTCTTCCGGATCAAACATCGATGTTTCCCCGCGGTAGCGTCCAATAACTCTTTCGGCAATAATTGTGCCATCGCCATTGAGTTCAGTTGCTGCAGATGCAATAACTTCATCATACTCTTCATCAGCAGTTAAATATTGGAATTTAGGTGTTACAATGTGTGTACCTTTAGAACGATCTACGACTAAATATGGTGTTTGAATAAACCCATATTGGTCAACTTTTCCATATGTAGCAAGTGAACTGATTAGACCAATTGATGGTCCTTCGGGTGTTTCAATAGGACAGATACGACCATAGTGAGAGTTATGAACGTCACGTACTTCAACGCCAGCTCTATCTCTAGCAAGACCACCGGTACCTAGAGCAGAAACCCTTCTTTTTTGTGTTAGCTCAGCAAGTGGATTAATTTGGTCCATGAACTGTGAAAGTTGAGAACTTCCAAAGAAAGTCTTAATTGCACCAGCAAGTGGTGTCATATTAATAATATTAGAAGGTGTCGCATCAGCAAATGTTGTTGTTGACATCTTATCTTTGATATTCTTTTCAGCTCTTGCTAAACCGATTCTAAATTGATTCTTTAATAGTTCACCAATTAAACGTAATCTACGATTACCCAAGTGGTCAATATCATCTGTTGATCCTAAACCATCATAAAGGTTCAAATAGTAACTCATCGATGCTACAACATCAGATAATGTAATATGTTCTTTATTTTCTCTTTGATCATTACCAAGAACTTTAACTGCATAAATACGATCAGTTTCTTTGTCCTTGACTGTGACTTCAATCATTTCAACGATAACGCCTTCGCGTTCTCTTTCTTTTTCATAAACATCTTTTCCAAAGAAATATTTAATAACTTTTTCATCGAGAGATTGGCGATTTCTTCTTAAAATAGAAAGCACTTCTTCAGTCACTTCAGTATTTTTAGATATTAAAACCTCACCCGTACGAAGATTTACGATGTTATCTTTTGTATATAAAGCTTCTCCACCATCAGGTAGGCGAGTTGCTAAAATTTCTCCTGGAGTTTCATTTTGTAATGAATCTTCTTTAGAAATAATTTCTTTTCTAAGCAAATGACGATTTTCTGATAACATATGAATAATTTCTTTTGTAATCTTTGTCTTTTCAGCAATAATAACTTCTCCAGTTTCTGGATCAATGATGTCTGTCGCTGTATATGTACCCAAAAGACGCTTTAATACATCTAATTTTTTATTGAACTTGTAACGCCCAACAGCTGCCAAATCATAACGACGACGTTCAAAAAGACGCATTCTAATAAATTCTCTAGCTGCATCAGCTGGTACTTTTTCACCTTGTCTTAATTTTGAATATAAATCTACTATTGCTTCATCTGAATTCTTAGTTTCATCTTTATCGAATGTTGCATCCATATAAATAGATTTACCAAAAATTTCATAAATATCTTTTTTCTTAGAAAAACCTAATGCACGCATCATTGTAGTCATTGGAACTTTCTTAGAGCGATCAAGTTTAGCGTACATAATATTTTTTGATCCAAGTTCATATTCAATCCATGCACCACGTGTTGGAATGACTTGTGCCATAAATTTAACTTGGTTTAATTTCTTATCCAATTCACTCGTAAAGTATGCACCTGAAGAACGAATAATCTGTGAAACAACGACACGTTCAGCGCCATTAATGACAAAAGTTCCTGACGGAGTCATGAATGGGATTTCACACATGAGTACGACATTTTCTCGTACTTCGCCGGTGACAGCATTTTCTAGTTTTACACGAGCTGAAAGTTGTTTAGCGTAGTTGACATCTCGTAATTTTGATTCCTGTTCATCGTATTTTGGTTCAGAAAGGAAGTGTTCCTCGAAATATAATTTTAAATCGCCATTATGTCCTTCAATAGGCGAAATATCTTGCAATAATTCTCTAATACCATCATCAATAAACCACTTAAAAGACTTGGTTTGTATCTCGATGAGGTCCGGTAAATCAATATCATAACGCATTCTAGAATAGTTCCTACGCTCTGCTTTTTTACCGTATTTGACGCTCCGATATCCCATAATCCACACTCCTATCGTATTTGGAAATCATCTATTAATATGTAATATTATCAAATTGAAACAATGATTATGCATTTAACAATATTATCACATGAATTGTAAATAGTCAATGTTTTTTTTTACTTTTGCGCGAAAAGAATCCAATAACCATTCTTTTTCTCTATAACCTCACAATTATGAAAGATATCTTTCAAATGTGTGACCGAAGAGGGCGCTCCTTGTTTTTTTTGAATGACAACATATAAAACACCACCAACATTCAAATGCTTATATGCATCATCATAAAGTTTGAATACTGTTTGCTTTCCAGCTCTGATTGGTGGATTTGTAACAATCACATCACTATTGATCTTGACATTATCAAATAGATTACTGATTTCTATGTTTACATTGCTTATTTGGTTTTCTTTTTGATTTTTTTGAGCTAAATCGATAGCTCTCTCATTGATATCAAAAAGATAAACGTGTTTATCTGGATACATTTTAGCTATACATAATCCGATGGGTCCGTATCCACACCCCATGTCGATAATTGTTTTTACTGATTGATCTAACTGAATTGTTTCCAATAAAACTCTACTCCCAAAATCAAGATTATCTCTACTAAAAACGCCTCGATCTGTGTAAAATGTAAAAGAGATATGATTGACGCTGGTTTCGTAACTTTTTATCTGATGATTTAGTTTTGAATCATTAATATAATAGTGACTCATTGGGCACCTCATAACAGCGAAAAAACCCGAGAAGATTTCCCAGGTTATAAATCGCTAAAATTAGAAACTATTTGATTTCAACAGTTGCACCTGCATCTTGTAATGCGGTTTTAAGTGTTTCTGCTTCTTCCTTCTTAACGTTTTCCTTAATTAATGCATCTGGAGTTTCTGTTAAAGTTTTAGCTTCTGCTAATCCTAAACCAGTTACCGCACGCACGACTTTGATGACTGCAATTTTGTTTGCACCAAAAGTTTTAAGAATTACATTGAATTCTGTCTTTTCTTCTTCAACTGCTGCCGCTGCTGCTGCTGGAGCTGCTGACACTGCACTTGGGTCAATACCAAATTCTTCTTTTAATCCATCAACTAAATCTTTAATTTCTAATAAAGTCATTTCTTTAAGCGCTTCAATGAACGCTGCTTTTGTTAATTTTGCCATTTCTTATATTCCTCCTATAAAATTATTCTTCTTCGCTACTAATCATGTTAAGACCAATTGCTAATTCTCTAATTGGTGTCAACATACCTACTGCTAACATTGTCAACAATGTTTCTCTCGATGGCAATGTTGCTAATGCGCTGATCGTTTCAACGTCTGCTACTTTACCTTCTACAATACCTGCGTGAATTTGTACTACTTTGTTGCTCTTTGCAAATTCATAAACGATCTTTGCGGGTGCGACAACGTCCGAATAGCTTATTGCCAATGCCTTAGCGCCAACAAATGTATCAGCTAATGCATCATATCCAGCGGCAATTGAAGCTCTTCTAGAAATGTTGTTCTTATAAACTGTGACTTCACAGTCTGCTTCTCTTAATTGGCGACGTAGTTCAGTAAACTGCGCTACAGTCAAACCAGGATAATCGAAAGCAACAACGGTTGTAGCACGTCCAAGCTTTTCACTTAATTCACGTACGGAATCTGCCTTACGTTCTATAACTGCTTTTAGCATGAATATGCCTCCTTCTTAAAAATAAAATCTCTCTCATGCACAAAGACAAAAGAGAGAATAATCATTATGATTTTTCACCTCGGTAGGGAATTAAGCATTTTTGCACCTACTGTCTATGGCTGATTAATTGAATAAACTTAATTAAGCGTTTCTAAATGATTCTGCATCAACATGAACGCCAGGTCCCATACTTGAAGAAACAGTAATGCTCTTCATATATGTACCTTTTACTGTTGCTGGTTTGATACGAGCGAGTTGATCATAAAGTGTTTTAACATTTTCTTTCAATTGTACATCTGTGAAAGATACGCGACCTACTGGTGCATGAATGTTTCCTACTTTATCAACACGATATTCGATTTTACCATTTTTAATTTCATGGACTGCTTTTTCAACATCCATAGTTACTGTACCTGTCTTAGGATTTGGCATTAAGCCTTTAGGTCCTAAGATACGTCCAAGTTTACCAAGTTGACCCATCATATCTGGAGTAGCTACCATGACATCAAAGTCAAACCAGCCTCCTGCGATTTTTTGAATGAGTTCTGCTGCTCCAACGTGATCAGCTCCAGCTGCTTCAGCTTCTTTAGCTTTTTCACCTTGTGCAATAACTACAACTCTGGAAACCTTGCCGGTACCGTGTGGTAAAACGATAGCGCCTCTTAAGTTTTGTTCTGCTTTTCTTGGATCAAGATTTAAGCGGAACGCTGCTTCAACAGTAGCATCAAACTTAACAAATGAGGTTTTCTTGACTAAGTCTACTGCTTCGTCAATAGCATACTTTTTTGAACGGTCAATAAGTTTTGCTGCCTCAAGGTATTTCTTTCCTCTTTTCATATTCTTCCTCCTAAAATGTGGTCTAGCGGGATATCCTCCCACAATCTAGATAGCTAATGATCTAAATTAGTCTACTACTGTAATACCCATATTGCGTGCTGTACCTTCGATAATTTTCATTGCTTGTTCTACTGAGTACGCATTTAAGTCAGGCATTTTTCTTTCTGCAATTTCTTTCACTTGTTCACGAGTGACTGTAGCAACTTTATCTTTTTTAGCATTACTTGAACCTTTTTTGATGTTTGCTGCTTTTTTAAGTAAGTCACTTGCAGGTGGTGTTTTTGTAACAAATGAGAATGTACGGTCATCATAAACCGAAATTACTACTGGGACAACAAAGCCCATTTGATCTTTTGTTGCTTCGTTGAATTGTGAACAGAATGCTGGAATGTTAACCTGTGCTTGACCAAGTGCTGGACCGACCGGTGGAGCTGGGTTCGCTTTTCCTGCTGCTATTTGTAATTTAACGACTTTTACAACTTTTTTTGCCATGAGACACGACCTCCTTCTTTACATAAGTATGTGGTATGATTTTAATCTTCCACTATGGTGTGCTTTCACACGCGATATTATTCTATCATTAAGGGTATGCTTTGTCAACAAAAAACTTTGTTATTCATCTGATTTTCGCACCAAACGGAAATAGTGCAAGAACTGCGAGTTTTATCCATTGAATTGCAAAGGGTATTCCAATAAGTGATATCGCATAAATTAAGGCAATACTCAAGTATCCTAGCGCCATTTCCCATCCAACCAAGATAGCCCATATTATATTGATGATTGGATGTTTAGAAAAATCGCTTAAAACATCTTGACCGAAAGGAAAAAGCACTAATTTAGAGAATTTAAAACACTGCATTCCAAAAGGCAATCCAATAATAGTTATCGAAAGGAGAAACCCTAATAAAAGCCAAAGTAATGATGCCAAAAACCCTCCAAAAACGAACCAAATAAAATTACCAATTAATTTCATATAGATACCTCACTTCAGTTCTTATTTTAACATAAAAAATACTCCATGGGGAGTATTATTTATACTGATTAAAAACCACATTCACCATGATCATCGCAAGCAGCTTCAGAGTCACCATTTTCGAGTGTTTCAATTGGGTGATCTTCAGACCATATTTGTTCTAAAGCACGTTCGAAATAATCTTGTTGTTGTGCACCAGAAATACCATATTTTCTATTTAAGACAAAGAATGGAACACCTTGAACACCGATTTCTCTTGATTCTTGTTGTTCCGCTATCACTTGATCTTTAAATTGATCTGATGCTAATACTTTTTTTGCTTCATCCGCATCAAGTCCCAATTCACTGACAAGCTTGGTGAGTGTATCTTGATCAGCTAAATTTAATCCATCTGTAAAATAAGCTTTCATAAAACGATTTGTTACTTCATCTTCTTTACCGAATTGATTCGACCATTTCGCAATTCGATGTGCATCTAAAGTGTTTGTCATTTGAATGATATCGTAGCGATAAGTTAAGCCAACACTTTTAGCATTTTGAGTAAACTGATCAAATCTTTGTTTAGCTCCTTCAGGAGTTGTCCCGTGACCTTTAGCGAAACTTTCATACGCTGAACCTTCCATAACCTTAGGTGCATTGGGATTGAGTTGATAAGCCTTATAAACGACTTCTACTTGATTTTTATGTTTAAATTCATTTAAAGCATTTTCAAATCTTTTTTTGCCAATATAACAAAATGGACATGCAAAATCTGACCAAATTTCTATTTTCATATCTATATCCTCCATATATTTCCTTATGTAGTATAGCACGTTCAAAGACAAAAATCTCCTTTTTTGCTTTACTTTTTGCATTTATTGAATAATATATAGCAATTTTTAGCGTTTTTTTGACAACTTTTGAATTATCGTAATAAAATGAAGATGGAGGTACTCGCTATGTCTAAATATCACAACGTAAATACACTTCACTTCACAGAGATAACATTATTAGTTAGAGATTTCAATAGATCTCTAGAATTTTACATCGATATTTTGGGATTTTCTTTAATCAAAAAAGAAACACATTTAGCAGTCTTATCTGCTAATTTATCAGACCCACTCATTACACTAATTGAAGATAGAAATGCACAACCTTTAGATTTTACTTTAGGTCTTTATCATTATGCTCTTCTATTACCTAACCGTAGAGCATTTGCAAAAATGATTAAGGAATTAACTCATAAGCACTACCCAGTATCTGGAATGTCAGATCATGGTGTAAGTGAAGCAATCTACTTAGATGACCCAGATGGAAATGGCATTGAAATCTATTGGGATAGACCCGATAATGAATGGCCTTATGAAAATAATCAATTAACAATGTTTACTAAAAAACTCAATTTAGATGGTGTAATGTCTTCTCTAGAACCCGATGAGCCTACAAATAAAATTGATCCATTAACTATCATTGGTCACCTCCATTTTTATGTTAATGAACTTGATGAAGCTAAAGTATTTTATGCTGATGCTTTAGGTTTTTCACCCATGATGCATTACATGGATTCAGCGCTATTTATATCGAGTGCAGGATATCATCATCATCTCGGGTTAAATACTTGGAATGGATCTGCTCCAATAAGCAAAGAAAGACAGGTTGGCTTAAAATCTGCAGTACTAAATATCCCAGAAAATGAGTATTTAAACTTAATGAGGAGATTGATGCATCATCACATACCTTTATTGAATGATAACGGTAAAAAATACATCATTGATATTCTTGGACAAAAAATATATTTAGATGTTAAATAAACAAAAGTGGCTAAGACTTAGCCACTTTTGTTTATCTAAATTTCTTTAATTTGATTTGCATCTAATTCCGTAGGTGTCGCACGTCCAAATAAATCTAAGTCAACAACCAATTTTTCCTGGTCGTTATCGACATGAACCACTTCACCTTTAAGTCCCATCCATGTGCCATCTATCACTTCTACTACTTTACCAAGCAAATGATCAAATGTAGGTTTACTGATAACACCAATCTTTAATAGAATTTGGTTAATTTCATCTGGAGCAAGTGGTACTGGTTTTGTTCCACCACCTGATGATCCTAAAAAGCCAGTGACGCGTGGTGTATTTCTAACCACAAACCATGATTCATCAGTTACCATCATTTCTACGAAAACATACCCTGGAAAGAGTTGTTTAATCTTTTCTTTTTCTTTGCCGTCAGCTTTTTTTTCAATAACGGTTTCTTCTGGAACTATAATTCTGAAAATAAAATCAGACATCCCCATACTTTCAACGCGTCGTTCCAAGTCAACTTTGACGGCATTTTCATAACCCGAATAGGTTTGTATAATATACCATCTCACAGCTTGACTCATAGAATGCCACCTAAAAGACGAACAATCAGTATATCATAAAGTAATAACATACCCGTTAGAATAAATAAGAAGATTAAAACGCGAGCAGCGTGATCCATAAACTTAGGCCATGTTGGCCAGGTAATCTTTTTCAATTCTGGAATAGCTGGTATAAAGAATGGATAAACAACCAAAATTAATCCGAATAATGAAATGGAAAACAGAACCCATGCAAAAATGATTCCATTATTGCCTTGTCCTAAAATTGGGAAATTTTCGTTAATTTGTAAAAGTGTACTTCCACTAATAATCATTAATGATAATGCACCTGATAAAGTAGCTAAAATTCCTAAAAGCAAGTTTTCCCATTTATACTCAGTGGTTAACACTTCAATTAATTTACTTTTTTGTTCTACTGGTTTTTGTCTGATTGCCATAATAGCCTCCTATTTACTTTCCTTATGCAGCGTATGCTTATTACATTTAGGACAAAATTTATTTGTCTCTATACGCTCTTTTTGAGTTGCTTTATTTTTCGTTGCTGTATAATTTCTACTCAAGCATTCTGAACATACTAATATTATTTTTTCACGCATTAAAAAACCACCTTCTGTGGTCATTAGCAAGTGTATTTTATCACTTAAAAATGACTTAGTCAACTATCTTATATATTATATCACAATTTTATATTTTTCCTTGATTCTAAAAATTGTGTTATAAATTTGTTTTTTTGAATATTTTGTTTGTCTTGATATCTCAGATACAGATCTTCTTTCCATGAAATAAAGATCATGAATCTTAGTCTCCAATGGAGAAGAAAATGAAATTTCTATAGGATCTTCTTCTATATAACTTACTCCTGTGTAAAAGTCTGTATTATCATAAAGATAATAATTAGGAATATTTCTTTTCACTTTATATAATTGTCTTTTTAGGATTAATTCAAAATACCTCGTAAAACTTTTATTTCTAGATTCATCAAATGATCTCATTGCCTTATGCAACATTAAAATACCTTCTTGATGCATATCATCGTGCTCTTTTTGATCAATATCTAAGAGATGAACTTGTTTCCAGATGAATTTATGATACTTTTTGAACATGAATTCCATTGCAATATCATCATGTTCATTTTGGATAAGATAAATCAGTTCATAATCATTCATCACATAATACATGTTATTTAATCGCCTTATACATCATCAATGCTGCGGCTACACTCACATTAAGTGAATTGATTTTTCCAAACATAGGAATTTTCACAAGCATATCACAGTTTTGTTTGACTAAAGGACGAATACCTTCACCTTCATTGCCTAAAACAATAGCAATCGATAATTCAAGTGGCATATCATCATATGTTTTATCTGTGGTTCCATCTGTTCCGATGACCCATATGTTATGTTCTTTGAGTTTTAAGATGGTTTGATTGATATTTGATACTAAGATGACTGGTACATGTTCAATGGCTCCAGAAGAGACTTTAGCTACAGTTGCATTTAATAATACTTGACCTTTTTTACTGATGATAATACCGTCGAGTTGAACAGCTTCGGCTGTTCTCATTATTGCCCCTAAATTATGAGGATCTTCAATACCATCTAAGATTAGAAATCTTTGAACTTTAGATGCATCAATAACATCTTCCAAATTAAAATAGTCATATGCTTTTAAATCAGCAACAATACCTTGATGAACAGCATTTTGAGTCATTCTATTTAATTCTCCTTTTGAAACTTTGACATAGTCAAGCTGTTTATCCTTTAAAAACTTAAGAAAATGATGATCAGAAAATCTTTCATCAATATATATTTTATAAATCGGGCGATCTGTAAAAATCGCTTCTTTAATAACATTTTTTCCGTACACAATCATGATTTATCCCTCCGGGTTAAGTCTAACAAATTTCATCTTTGAAAATCGATAAGTCATTTGAAAAAAATCTTAATAAAAGGGCGCATAAACGCCCTTTATACTATTGCATGTCTGCGAGTTTGTTTAATATTGATCGAATGAATGTCTTAGACCACCCATATAAATTGGAAAGTACATACATCAGTGGGAATGTGGCTTGTGCTAAGACAACAAGTAATAAGATTTGAGGAACTGTAAGTGGTGTCACTTGATAAATATCTTGACGATAGAATGGTGCGAAATCAAAGAAATACGGTATAAATGTAATCGCCAATAAGAAGACTGTCACCATAAAGATGAAGAGTGAACGACGCATTTTATTAAATGGTGTCGATACTCTATAGAGCACAGTCAAGGATACAACTGTTGCTGATATGACTATAAGTGTCGAAACAACTACACTATCCATACTTAATGATCTTTCAAATCCAAAAATAATCAAGCTATTAATCATAACAACCAAAGCACCAGGTAAAGCAGCTTTTAAGATATTCCATAAGAATCGACCTTTAACAAGTCTATTATTGGGTTCAAGTGCTAAGAAAAATGATGGAATACCAATAACTAAATAATCAATTAATACAAGTTGACTTGGTTGAATTGGATAATAACCATTTCTTACGATAGCTACAACAGCCAACAAGAAAGAGAAAATTGTTTTAGTTAAAAATAA
>JAFGTQ010000032.1 GCA_016934015.1 Acholeplasmataceae bacterium
GGAAAAGATTTAGAAAACTATTTAGACCGTGAATGTTGTAAAACACTCTCTTATCGTTTATGGGGAAGTGATCAAGGATTTTCTGTTTATGAAATTTATTTAAGAAGAATATCTAAATCTTCCGCAATTAAATATTTACTTGAATATTATGATATGAACTATGATCAAGTCATCAGCTTTGGTGATGGCTATAATGACATTGAAATGATACGTGATGCTAGACTTGGAGTCGCAATGCTCAATGGAGTTGATGATTTAAAGAAAGTGGCGAAAGACATTACCACTTATGATCATGATCACGATGGGATTGCTCATTACTTAATTGATTATTTTAAATTAAAAAATAAATAAAAAACCCCCGGTTGGGGGTTTTCAATTTAAAGTGGCGATGCAAGAGGGATTCGAACCCCCGACCGACGGCTTAGAAGGCCGTTGCTCTATCCAGCTGAGCTATTGCACCAAATAGTCGGCATTGACTATTATAACTTAATCAATGCCGTTTGTAAAGGTTTAATTCGTCTCAAATTGTGAGTAATAAAGGTTTGCATAAAAGCCTTTTTTATCGAGTAATTCTTGATGTGTTCCTTGTTCAATGATGTTGCCATCATTCATAACAAAAATCACATCTGCATCTTTAATCGTTGATAGTCTATGAGCAATGACGAAACTTGTTCTGTTTTCCATAAGTTTCTTCATGGCTTTTTGAATGAGGACTTCAGTTCTCGTATCAACACTTGAGGTTGCTTCATCTAAGATGAGCATCGGGCGATTTGATAACATGGCTCTTGAAATGGTCAATAACTGGCGTTGTCCTTGAGAGATGTTATTCCCACCCTCTTGAAGTTCAAACTCATATCCGCCAGATAACGAATGAATAAAGTGATCGGTTTGTGCGGCAGCCGATGCTTTCATCACATCTTCTTCCGTGATGTTTTTTGTGCCATAAGCAATATTATCATAAATGGTTCCTTCGAATAACCATGTATCTTGTAATACCATACCAAATAAACTTCTGACATCATTTCTTGATAAGTTTCTCGTGTCTATTCCATCAATTTCAATGGAACCTGATTTAATTTCATAAAAGCGCATAAGTAGATTAACCATGGTAGTCTTACCTGCACCTGTTGGACCAACAATCGCAACTAACTGACCTGGTTTAATTTCAGCACTAAAGCCTTTAATGACATCAACATCTTCGTTATAACCAAAGACAACATCTTTAAAGACAACATGTCCTTTAATCTTGCTTAAATCTTTAAGTTTATCTGTTTCAGTTGGTTCTTCATCTGCATTTAATAAGTTAAAGATACGTTCTGAAGCTGCAGCTGTTGATTGTAAAACATTCGCAATACTACCAATTTGTTGAATTGGTTGGTTGATTTGTCTTGTATATTGAATAAATGTTTGAATGACACCGACACGAATTGCAATCAAAGGGTTGGTCGTTAAAACTAAAAGTGCACCAACCATCGCGATTAAAATATAAGCGATATTTCCTATAAAAAATTGAACAGGGAACATGATACCAGAAATAAACTGTGATTTAACCGAACTCTTATATAAATCTTTATTAATTCGGTTAAATTGATCATAAGATTGTTTTTGATGATTAAAAGCTTTCACAATGGTGTGACCACTATAGGTTTCTTCAATATGTCCGTTAAGTTCACCATAAGATTTTGCTTGACTTCTAAAATAACCTTGAGAAAGTTTCACAAAACTTCTAGCGATTAGTAAACTCGATACTGTAGTAACTAAAACAATACCAGTCAAAATCGGACTTAAAAGGAACATAATGACAAACGTCCCTAAAATTAATGCGATGGATCTAAAAATTTCAGATACGCTTTGCGTTAATGTGCCATTAATCGTTTCTACGTCGTTTGTTACACGTCCTAAGATGTCACCAAATTGTTGATCATCAAAATACTTAAGTGGTAAACGATTAATTTTACTTGAAAGTTCACGACGCATCGAGTAGGTTAAGTTTTGAGTCATACCAATCAACATAAATGATTGGAAATAGTTAAAGAACGCTGCTAATATATAAATTCCACTAATGAGTAATGCAACTTCTCCAATCGATAGTTCAAGATTACCGATCACTTTAACTAATCCAAGAGGAAGTGGTTGTCCAGGGACACTTTGTTTAAATGCATCTGCAACTTCTGAAGTAATGAGTCCAAGTAACCAAGGACCTAAAACCGATAAAAGAGATGCTGTAATCGCCATGAAACCTGCAATAATAATTTTCCACTTGTACGGTTTGAGATATTGAAATAATTTCTTCATGGTACCTTTAAAATCTTGAGGCTTTTCAATGTAACTCATTCTACCACGTCCACCCATGGGTGAACTTACAGGAGCTTTTTGATTTTTATCTTTTTGATCGTTCATCTTAGAGTTCCTCCTTTGATAATTGTGAGGAGGCAATTTCTTGATAAACCGGACAAGTCTTTAAAAGTTCTTCATGTTTACCTTTACCAACCATGGTGCCTTGATCTAATACAATAATTTGATCAGCATAACGAATCGTGTTGATACGTTGTGCAACAATTAATTTGGTAGCTTTTACTTTTTCGTCCATCATCTTACGCAGTTTTTGATCCGTTTGATAGTCAAGCGCTGAAAAAGAATCATCGAAAATATAGATGAGTGGTTTTTTAGCGATTGCTCTCGCAATTGATAGACGTTGGCGTTGTCCACCTGAAACGCTTGTACCTCCTTGGGCAACGTTTGTTTCATATTGATGTTCCATTTCCATAATGAAATCATGCGCTTGTGCTATTTTCGCTGCTTCAACCATATCATCTTCGGTATACTTTTCTTTTCCAAACATAATATTTTCAGCAATCGTTCCACTAAACAACACACCTTTTTGTGGCACATAGCCAATCAACCGATGCAAGTCTTCTTGACGCATTTGTTTTATGTCAATATCATCAATGGTAATAGATCCACAGCTTCTTTCATAAAATCTTGGAACTAAGTTGATTAACGTTGACTTCCCACTACCGGTTGAACCAATAAATGCGGTGGTAGTGTTTGGTTTTATTGTAAAGTTCAAATGCGATAATACGGGTTCATCAGCATCTGGATATTGGAAACAAACATCTTCAAATCTGATTTCACCCTTCATGTTGTTAGGAAGAATTACAGCGTTCACTGGATCTTCAATTTTAATATCCACTTCTAATACTTCTTTAACACGACGTGCTGATATTGTCGCTCTTGGGATCATAATAAATATCATTGTGAGAAACATGAAACTCATCACAGCACGCATGGCATATTGCATGAGTGCCATCAGTGAACCTGGATCAAAACCATCGACTCCAACAAAATATTTAGATCCAAAATAAACGATAGTTAATGATGTGAATCCCATGATTAAACTCATGATTGGCCACATAAGGCCCATCACACGATTCACAAATACATTTAAAACCATCGAAGCTTTTGATGCATCATCAATACGCTTCGCTTGGAATTCTTGGGTATTATACGCTCTGACAACTCTTAATCCTGTTAAGTTTTCACGTGTCACTAAATTCAACCGGTCAACAAGTTTTTGAACCAGTTGAAACTTCGGTAATGTGATGGCAAAAATAATGACGAGCATAATAATGAGTGCAGTCACGGATGCGATTAAAATCATCGATAATGTTGGATGTTGTAAAATTGAAAAAGTGACGGCTCCTATGGCTAAAAACGGTTGTAAGATTAACATCCGGAGCATCATATTCACATAATTTTGAAGTTGTTGAATATCATTGGTAGTTCTTGTAATTAAAGATGATGTTGAAAAATGATTAACTTCTCGCATCGAAAATTGTTCGATTTTGTGATAAACTGCTTTTCTTAAATCAACGGCGAATGATGCTGAAATTTTTGATTCCATGTATCCAGAAAAAATCGTAACACCAATACTAATTACAGTAATGATGAACATTAATAATGAAAACTGGTATACTTTCGCTAAATTAGGTTCAACAACTTGACTGCCAAATCCAATTCCTTCATCGACGAGTCGACCTAAAATCATTGGGAGTAATAAATCTAGAACTGCCCGTGATGCTACCAAAATAAAAACGAGGAAAACTCCCCATTTATATGGCTTGAGAAATGATAAAATGCGTTTCATATGTAGCCTCTCTTTTTAAATCTAGAACTTTACTTTTTCATGTTTGAAATTTTATCTAATAATTTCATTAAAGTTTCAGTATCTTCAGTTCCTAGATGATCTTTCAATGCTTTAAGTGGTTCATAATATGCTTCTCTAATGGATTCAACATAAGACTTTCCTTGAGGGGTTAATTTAATATAAGTCACTCGTAAATCTTTTTCAGATGTTTCTTTAATTAAATAATTTTGCTCAACTAAATCATTCACCTTATGCGTCACTGCAGGTAACGTCACTCGTAGTGTTTTTGCAACATCTGTTAACTTAATCCGTTGATTCATATCACAAAAAGCGATACAAAATAAAACCATAATGTCTGCATCCGATAATTTCGTTGAAGTTCTTTTATAAATACCGCTTCTGCGGAATGCTTGTAAAGATCGATCGAGTTTTTGAAGTGTTTGATATTCGTTCATAGAAATACCTCCTAAAATTTTATGTAGTTCTAGATGTACATTGTTTATTTTAACCAATTTTTTTACTTTAGTAAAGTTATTCGTCATTTAAAAACGTATTTATCACAAATTTGATTGATAAATCGTTATTAATTCTTTAATTTCTTGTTTTCTCTTTTCATCGACTTGATTTAGTAATTTTGAGAGCATTTGTATTTTTTTCTCGAAATAAGGAATCGCTTCAGATTTGTGTTTTAAAAACGGGCCTAAAATTAAATCTTTAGAGTTCAGTGCCATCTTCCCCCGTTTAACTTTCATGATGACATAAAAGAAACGATCACGTACAACAAACTCATCGGTAATCATAAACCCATGCTCCATTAAATATGTTCTTAAAATCTCCGGTTTATCATTGGCTTGTAATATATAAGTGATATCGTCTTTTGGTGCATGATTTAAGATGTCACCAATTAAATAGGCTCCCATCCCAGAAATGATTGCTAAATCAAAAGATTCATGGATATTCAAAAAACCATCCGAAAGAATGGTTTTTGCATCCTGATTTTCTAAGTTTTTTTGGGCTTGGAGTAGCGGTTCAACGCGTAAATCGCTTGCAATACCTTTTTTGATATAACCTTTTTGTAAAGCTTCTAAAAGAACATATCCATGGTCAGATCCAATATCTAAAACCGTATGATATCCTTTTGTTAGTTCTGCTAAAAAGGTAATGCGTTTACTTCTTGCCATAGTAAAATTCGCGGAGTTTATTTTGTCTCGATGGACTTCTTAGCTTGCGAAGAGCTTTCGCTTCAATTTGACGAATTCTTTCACGAGTTACGCCAAATTCACGACCTACTTCTTCTAACGTATGATTTTTTCCATCAAATAATCCATATCTTAAACGTAATACTTTTTCTTCACGATCAGTAAGTGTTTCTAAAACTTCATCAAGCGTTTGTTTCACCATTTCTTGAAGCATGTACTCATGAGGTGTTAATGCATTTGGATCACTGATGAAATCACCAAGTGATGAATCTTCTTCTTCACCAACATGTGCTTCAAGAGAAATTGGTTCTTTCGCAATTCGTTGAATATTTTGGACTTTTTCAACGGTAATCCCCATTTTTTGAGCGATTTCTTCTAATGAAGGTTCTCTCCCCAAATCTTGGATTAATTGACGTTGAATACGAATCATCTTATTAATGGTTTCAACCATATGTACAGGGATACGAATCGTTCTTGCTTGGTCAGCAACTGCTCTTGTAATCGCTTGACGAATCCACCATGTCGCATAAGTTGAAAACTTAAATCCTTTTTCATAATCAAATTTATCAACAGCGCGCATGAGTCCCATATTGCCTTCTTGGATTAAATCTAAGAAAAGTAAACCACGACCGACATAGCGTTTCGCAATACTGACTACTAACCGGTAATTGGCTTCAACAAGCTTATTTTTCGCATATTGAGCGCGTTCTATTGATGTTTTAAGTTCTAAAATATCTTCTTCAGGTAATTCAAGGTCTCCAACTTGAACTTCTTCAAGTTGTTCTTTTGCATAACGACCATTGGATACCATAACTGCATATTTCCGTTCATCTTCTTGATTTAATAAAGGAATTTGACCAATTTCTTTCAAATACATACGAACAGGATCATCAATTTTGATGTTAGATGCGATAGTTTCGATATTGATAAGTTCTTCTTCTTCAACTTCTAGTCCTGATAATGATAAATCATCAGGTTCTTCCTCTTCTTCAATATCTTCTTCGTCCTCATCTTCATCATCATCAGTGAATACTGCAGATAAAATATCAACTTCTTCCTCTTCTTCATCTTCGATGGTAATGTCAACATCGTTATTTAACAGTTCACGTTCAATTTCATAATATAGGTCTGTACCTGGTTGCGCAAATGCTAAAACATCTTCTTGGTCAACAAATCTTTTCTTTCCTGCTTTTTTAACTAATTGTTCAACAATTTTTTCTAATTCCACACTCATACCTCCCGAGGTTTGTGTTTCAAATCTTTAATGACCTGATCCCGTTCGTTTAAATCTTTCTCTTTAGGATGGTCTCCACTTAATTTAATTTTTTCATTTAAATATTGTAATCTACGTTTCAAACTAGCTTCTTTGACCAACTTAGCATAATCGAGAATTTCAATGTCTTGCATCTCAACTTTAATTTTCCAAAACCAGTCATTCAAAATAATATCTTCTAAAAATGCACGTTCTTCTTGAGGTAGTGTATCCAAGAAATCTTCTAAAACTAAAAACTCATGATCATCATAATAATCGACGATTTTTGATCGAATAGATGAAGCTACATGATCAGCAAAATCCGTTCTCTTTAACTGTTTTTGAATCGTTTTCGCATGTTTTTTATCTCTTAACATCGCGAAAATTAAATAATATTCAGCACGTGTATGCCGATCAATCATCATTTTTCTATCAGATTTAGGTAATGGCTTGGGTTGTGGTTTCGTTTTCGTTTGGCTTAATTCTTCAATCGGAATTCCTAGATCATCTGCTAATTTTTTGATATATATGGCGCGGATTGAAATATCGGCATATTCAATCATTTTCATGACATTGAGTTTAAAAGCTTGTATGTCATTCGCATTTTGAAGATTCTTACCCATTTTATAATAGGCATAGCGAAATTGATATGGATCCTTTAAAAATTCTGCAAATAAATTTTCATATTGTTCTGGACCGTAAGCCTTGATGAAATCATCAGGATCCATTTTTTCTGGAATTGTTAGAACTTCAATTTTTAATCCTTCTTTTTCCAAAATAGATATGGCTTGTTCTGAAGCTTTTAATCCCGCACTATCACCATCGTAAGCAATCACTAAAGATGATGTCATATTTTTAATGAGCTTTGCATGATCTTTTGTGAGTGCAGTTCCCATGGAAGCTATCCCATTTTCAATCCCCGCACCAAAAGATGAGATGACATCAAAGAATCCTTCATATAAAATGGCTTGTTTCGATTTACGAATTGCTGAAGATGCCTCAAATAAATGATAGAGTAATGATCCCTTTTTAAAAATCACAGATTCAGGACTATTAATATATTTAGCATTTTCATTTTTATTGAGTGTTCTTCCACTAAAACCTACAACATTTCCTTTTGGATTTGTAATTGGAAAGATTAGCCGATCAGAAAACAAATCATAATATGATCCATCATCAGATTGTTTTACCACACCAAGCTTGATCATATCGGTCGTTTCATAGCCTTTATCTTTTAAGAGTTGATAAAGTGTATTTCCAAATGGTGGAGCATAACCCAATCTAAAGTGATCAATGAGTTTGTCATTAACTTCTCTCTTGACTAAATAATCTAATACATCATGACCTTTTTCACTATGTTTTAAATTAAACTGGTAAAAATTGGTGACTTCTTCCATTAATTTAAATTCTTTTTCAAATGGTTCTTTTTTAACATTTACTTGTTTAATTTGAATACCTGCACGTTGTGCTAATTCTTGTGCAGCTTCTTCGAAACTAATGTTTTTAATTTTACGATAAAAATTAATAGGGGTGCCACCTTCACCACATGACATACATTTAGCAATGTTTTTTTCTGGTGATACAGAGAATGATGGCGTTTTTTCTTGATGGAATGGACAAAGCCCCATATAGTTTTTTCCACGCTTAGAAAGCGAAACAAATTCGCTGACTAAATCAAGGATTGGGGTTTTCTCATTGATCTCTTGAATCAATTTTTCTTCCATCGTCTAACTCCTTATCAAAATTCAATCGCTTTTTCAATATATGCTTTAAGTTCGCTAATAGGTAATCTTACTTGAGCCATCGTGTCGCGATCTCTAACAGTCACTGTTTGGTCTTTCATCGTATCATGATCAATCGTAATCGCTAAATAAGTTCCAATGGCATCTTGTCTACGATAACGTTTCCCAATATTTTGGGTTTCATCATACGTGACATCAAAATATTTCGCTAATTCTTGATAAATTTCAAAAGCTTTTTCACCATGTTCTTTTTTAATGAGCGGCAAGATCGCAGCTTTATAAGGAGCTAGCGCTGGATGAATTCTTAACACTTGTCGAATTTCATTATTTTCCAATGTTTCTTCATCATAACTATCATTTAAAAATGCTAAGACAAGTCGTTCAACTCCAACTGCAGGTTCAACAACATATGGTAAATATCTTTCATTCGTATCTGGATCTAAATAAGTTAGGTTCTCACCCGAATGATTTTGATGTGCTTTTAAGTCATAATCTGTTCGACTTGCAATCCCCCATAGTTCATCAAAACCCCATGGAAATTCATATCTGATATCAGTGGTTGCATTTGAATAGTGGCTCAGTGCTTCCGGTTTATGATCATCAAATTCCAAATGTTCTTTTTTAAGGCCTAAATTAGTTAACCATTCCATACAAAAAGATTTCCAATAGCTAAACCATTCCATTTCAGTTCCAGGCTTGCAAAAGAATTCCATTTCCATTTGCTCGAATTCACGTGTTCTAAAAATGAAATTACCTGGCGTAATTTCATTACGAAATGATTTCCCAACTTGGCATACACCAAATGGTATTTTCTTTCTGGTTGTTCTTTGAATATTTTTAAATTGGATGAAAATACCTTGAGCTGTCTCAGGACGTAAATAAATCTGATTTGCTTGTTCTAAAACCACACCTTGATGCGTTTGAAACATCATATTAAATTTACGAATCGGAAGAAAATCAGTTTTTCCACATGAAGGACAAGTCACTTTATGATCAACCAAATATTGATACATTTGTTCTGTTGACCATCCATCAGGATGGACATTTTTATCATGATCTTCAATGAGTTTGTCTGCTCTAAACCGTTGATTACATGATTTACACTCCGTTAAAGGATCACTAAAACCACCGACGTGACCACTCGCAACCCAAACTTCCGGATTTAAAAGAATCGAACTATCGATTAATACATTATATGGATTTTCACGCATAAATTTCTTAATCCATGCATCTTTAATATTCTTTTTTAATAGGCTTCCAAGGGGGCCATAATCCCACGTATTAGCTAATCCTCCGTAGAGTTCGCTACCTTGGTAAATAAAACCTGTCGATTTTGCGTATTGAACAAGTTGATCAAGAGTTGCCATAGTTGTCCACATCCTTTTATGGTTATTGTAAATTTTTCAATGTTGTTTGTAAATGATATTGGTAATATTTATAAATAAATTGTTTCATTCGCTTAAATGTATGTTCATCGATTTGTTCTAATTCTTTATATGGCTTAAGATAAAGTTTCAAAACTTCTAATGCCTCTTTCGTATCAAGATCGATGATTTCCGTTTCATCTTCATAGATTAAACCACCAGATTCAATATTGATACCTTTAATTTTTCTTCCATCAGGTTTTAAATTTAATCCATAACCTAATCTTTTCAATATTTTTAATGAAAAACTTAAACTCGAAAGCTCAATGGAATTTGATGCTAAAACTTCTTTAACTTCATCATATATTTTCTCATGATCTTCACGATCAATGACGATATGATCAATAATCTCAAAAGGAATCGAAGCCATTTTCATGGTTTCAAAATCCGACTTAATGTGTACATAGTCATCAAGAATTTTTCCTTCTTGAAGCGTTAAAAACGATTTGTTGCCTTCTTTAAAGGAAATTCTTGTCAACGTCTGAGATAAAATTCTTGAAGGATGATTCACTTTTTGAGCACCTTGGGCTAATAATGTCTTTTTGCCAATCGGTGAATATACAAAAAGTAATCTGCCGTGTTCTTGATAGGGTTGGACGCGATATATTATCCCTTCCACATTATTCACCATAACCAAAAGCTTTTAAATCAGAAGGACGATTACGCCAATCTTTTTTGATTTTAACCCACAGGGTAAGATGCACTTTCTTTGAGAATCGTTCATTAATTTCCAATCTCGCTTCTGTACCAATCTTTTTAATCTTTTCACCATTTTTACCAATTAATATTTGTTTTTGTGTGGCACGTTCGACAATGATTAACGCAGAAACATCCAAAGTTTTTAATTCTTTATTTTCTTCCATGGATTCAATGATGACTGCAACCGCATGTGGCACTTCTTGTTCGGTATGAAATAAAATGCGTTCACGAATAAATTCTGCCATGAGTTGCTCTTCAGATTGATCACTTCTCATCTCAGTTGGATAAAATTGGGGTCCCTCTGGAAGATATGGGACAAGTGATTCTTCAAGACGATTGAGATAGGTTTGATTTTTCGCAGAAATTGGATAATATCCTTCAAAATCATAACTACCTAAATAACTCATAATGATTTCATCAATTTCAGATTTTGAAGAAAGTTCATCAATTTTATTAATCACAAGAAAAACGGGCGTTTTCTGTCCCTTAAAATATTCAATAATATGTTCTTCAGCACTACCTTTTTTATGATCAACAACAAATAATACTAAGTCTACATCAGATAAACTTGATACCGCAATTTGATCTATCGTCTGATTTAATAAATCTTTTCCTTTATGCATCCCTGGAGTATCAACAAAAATCATTTGATAATCCTTTTTGGTTAAAATTCCGGTAATTCGATGACGCGTGGTTTGCGGTTTAGGACTCATAATCGCAATCTTTTCACCAATCAATTGGTTTATCAGTGTTGATTTTCCAACGTTAGGTCTACCAACGATTGCGATAAATCCAGAACGATAGGATTTATTCATGAGGTTTTTCATCGAGTACAAATGCATAGGGCAATAATTCATCCGTATTGGTTTCTTTTATTTCGCCTTTTGTATTTGCAAGATAAATTTTAGCTGTTTTAGGGATGAGTTCATGCATCACTTGGCGACATGCACCGCATGGTGAAACAGGGCCATGATCATTCGCAATCACAGTCATTGAGACGATGTCTTTGGGATCAAACCCTTGACTGATAAGTGAAAATAATGCACTGCGTTCTGCACAATTAGATAATCCAAAAGATGCATTTTCAATATTTGCACCATGAATAAAAGTACCATCTTTTAGTTCAATGGCTGCACCCACTTTAAAATGAGAATATGGTGTATAGGCTTTTAAGCGAGCCTTTTTTGCTTCTTCAATATTTTTCATTAATTTCGCTCCAATTTCGCACGTTTTAAAATACTTTCTTGCATCTGAATCATTTTCTCTTCATCTTCTTTTGTATGATGATCATATCCCATAAGATGTAGATACCCATGAACAGCTAGAAATCCTACTTCACGTTCAAAACTATGACCATAACTTTCAGCTTGTTCTTTTGCTTTATCAAGTGAAATGAAAATATCACCTAATGTTTTATCTTCAATATCATCATTTGGAAAACTTAAGACATCTGTCGCTTTATCAATTTGCCGAAATGTTTTATTTAACTCTTGTATTTTATCTAGAGAGACAAAAACAATTGACATATTATTCTTTTCTTTGATTTTACGAAAAATTTTCTTAAGTAGTCTTGAGATTTTTTTAGTCTCAAAATCGGATTGATTATATATTTTGATTCTCATGTGCTTCGTACCTTTCAAGAATCCGCTGAACCAGTGGATTTCTGACAACATCAAGTTTATCAAATTTGATGATTTTAACATTATCTAAATCATTTAATAACTCTAGAGCTTGATTTAAACCAGAGGGAACCCCTCTCGGTAAATCCGTTTGACTTGGATCTCCAGTAATCACCATTTTTGATGCAAATCCTAATCTTGTCAAAAACATCTTCATTTGGACTCTTGTCGTATTTTGTGCTTCATCTAAAATAATGAAGGCATTTTCCAAAGTTCTCCCACGCATATATGCAAGTGGTGCAATCTCAATGATGTTTTTTTCTAACAAACTCAGAGTTGTTTGCATCCCTAACATTTCATAGAGCGCATCATAAAGGGGAACTAAATAAGGATCAATTTTTTCTTTTAAATCTCCTGGAAGAAATCCTAAGTTTTCTCCAGCTTCAACCACCGGGCGTGTTAAAATTAATTTTTTGACTTTCCCGTTTTTTAAATCAGCAACAGCTTGTGCCACTGCTAAATATGTTTTCCCAGTTCCTGCTGGTCCGACACTCAAAATTAAATCATGTGATTCCATCGCATCTACATAATCTTTTTGATTAAATGTTTTAGGGTAGATGGATCTCCCCATATCGTTCACAAGAATTTTTTTACGGTTTTTATAGAGTTCAAATACGCCTTCAAGTTCATTTTTTTCAGCAAGTTTGATAATGTACATGACATCACGCTCAGTGAGTTGAACTTGATGTTCAGCTAAATCAATTAAAACCGAAAAAATAGCTTCCAACAATGGTCGGGTATTCTCTTTTCCATCGGTAACGACTTCAGAACCGTGGACTGATACATGAATACCTAAATATTGTTTGAAAACCAAAAGGTTACGATCTTGTATGCCAACTAATCGGGCAATAGCTTCAGCATGATGAATTTGTCGATTTAATTTCATTAAATCCGCTCCTTATCGTGTATCAATTATACCACATGGAGAAATAAAAAGAACATCACCTGTTCTTTTCACTGATTTTTTCGACAAAAACGCACCCCTTGAGGTGCGTTTATTCTAAGATTATTTCTTCTTCGAGCGTGCTGCACGTTGGCGATCTTTACGTTCCACACTTGGTTTAACGTAAAACTCACGTTTGCGTGCTTCTTGGAGGTTTCCTGACTTAGAAACATCGCGTTTGAAACGACGTAAAGCGTCTTCAATAGATTCTTTTTCGCGAACAACTGTTTTAGGCATCGGTCTGCCCTCCTTCCACGCTATAAGTAATTAGCCTTCATCATTATATATGATTTTTTATTGTTTGTCAAAACATTTAGGGATTTTCGAGTTGAGAATGCTTAACGCATAAAGTGAAGCAATCTCAGATGATAATATATTTGAACCCAACGAAATAAATTTCGCGTTGTGTTGCTTTAAATAGACTCTTTCTTTTAAATCAATTCCACCTTCAGGACCGATAATGAGAGCGATTTTTAATGACTTTAAATGTTCTGGAATTGCATCATTTAAAGTAGTAGTTTTCTCATCTTCATCTGCGAGTAATATGAGGTCATATCGATTCCATTTAACGTTTTCTAGTCCTTCAATATATTCGAGTGTAGGAATTGAAAATCGATGAGAAAGTTCGGATGCTTCTTTCATAATCATATGATATCTCTTTTGTTTTTGCTCACTTGGCTTTCCACCTTGGATTGATCGTTTCATATCAACTAAAACGAGATGGGCGATACCATACATGGTTGCATACTTAAGCGTGATTTCAATCTTATTGCCTTTAGGCATCCCTTGAAAAAGTGTAATGTCTAGTGTTTCTTGATTTTTAAGCGTTTTGATAATTTCATAAGAAACTTCATCTTTATGAATTGTAATAGATGATTCAAAACATGCGCCATCGACACATACAATAATGATGTCACCCGTTTTCATTCGCATGACTTGTTTAATATGATGTGCATCTTGGCCAGTAATCAACCCTTTGTTTTCTTCTAAGAAGTAACGTTGTGGCATAAATGTCCTCCATAGCAAAAAAAAGTGCTTCCCTTGGAAACACTTTATCGTTTAATTAGTGCAAATTATTCGATAGCACAACGCCCACAATTAAGATCACGCTGACGACTGCTGTGAAACGCATTAAGAATAATTCAAGACCTCTTGTCTTACGATTCTTGAAAAGTTCTGATCTTTCTCCAGAAAATGCGTCTTTGATATCATCTTGTGAACTCATGAGTGCAACGGATGCCACGAGTAAGATGGCTGCGATAATTACGATATAGTCTACCCAAATCATGATAATTCCTCCTAAAACCTAATTCATTCTAACAAATAAATAGCTCTTTGTCAACTATATGTTTTTCTCAAATCGAATATTGATGATTGATAATGATCTCTTGTTTCAAATCCTATTGATTATGTGATTTCAATGTGCTAAGATTAAAACATAAAGGGGAGTAGTTAGCCCTAAATTAATCGTCAAGACGGTAGTAAATATACCCGGTTAATTTCAAGTTATCTTGTAACGAGACCTTTAGGACTTTTTGTCTTAAAGGCTTTTTATTTCAATAAAGGGGCGTTATTATATGGATATTTTATTAAATCTAGGATTACTTGTTGTAGGATTTGTGTTTCTGATTGAGGGTGCTGATTATTTTGTATTGTCATCAAGTTCTATGGCTAGAAAGCATAATATTTCCCCATTAATTATTGGTTTAACCCTCGTTGCATTTGGAACATCTCTGCCCGAATTGGCTGTTAGTTTTATTTCTTCTTTAACAGTTGCACCCGGAGCTACTGCGGATATCGCATTAGGGAATGTCATTGGATCTAATATTGTGAATATCACATTAATTTTAGGATTAACAGCCTTGGTAAGATCTGTTCCAGTCAGTCCCACTATGCACAAAAGAGAGTTTCCTTATTTGATTTTAACAACACTTGTGATCGCAATCTTAGTTTTCTTTTTCCAAAATGATTACATCATTACTCAATGGGAAGCATTGATCTTGTTAGTGTTATTTGCTTATTACATTTATTTAATGCTTACAAATAAAAACCAAGCCATCGATAGCATTGAAATAAAAATGATTGATTCCAAAAAAGCTATTACACTATTAGTTGCCGGTATCATAGGTGTATCTTTAGGTGGCTTTATGGTCACTAAAGGTGCTGAATTTATTGCGATTAGATTACTTGTTGATTCGTTTGGAATGACTGTTACTAAAGCAACTACTTTAGTCGGATTATCTATTGTTGCGGTTGGTACTTCTTTACCAGAAATGGTTACTTCAGTCGTCGCTGCAAGAAAGAACGAAAACGAAATAGCATTTGGTAACATCGTTGGTTCAAATATATTTAATGTTTTATTTATTCTTGGCTTATCAGGAGTTTTCACACCACTTGGTGTCAATATAGATGTTGCAACTGATACGTTGATTCTCATTCCAATTACATTGTTTGCCATTATATTTGCCATTAGTAAACAAAAAGTATCTAGATTTGAAGGTATTATGCTTGTTGGCATTTATATTGCATACCTCACCTACATTATTTTAAGAGCATTGAGTCTCATATAATATTTTTATAAAAAACATAAAGGTGGAGCAAATCACTCCACCTTTTTCTATTATATTTGATTTGATACTTTATTGTTCATATAAGCCAATACAACAATCCAAGATCCTGCAGTAGCAAATACAAACAAATATACGATTGATAATTGAGAAATAATCACACCTGCTAACATAGATCCAATTGGAATAAGAGCTTGTGATAAAACATTCATAACCGAACTCACTTTTCCTAACTGCTGCGGTTCAACATTTCTTTGAATAATTAGGCTCATTGGAACATTAAACCACATGATCATAAAACCAATCAAAAACAGAGAAACTGTTAAGCCGATTAATGTTAAATCAATGTTAATGATCTCAAGATAATATAAAATCATAACACATGAAATTATACTTACTACGATTACTGCACCTAAAATAGCACTTTTAAATTGTTTACCATATTTTTCTTTTGTTTTTTTAGTTGATAGGTAAAGTGCCATTAAAATCGAAGGTAACGAGAATGCAACAGAGGTAATCGAGTACCATGTCTCTCTCGTTAAAAATTGATCCCATAAGTATGTCGGTTCATTTCCTAAACCAAATTCTATAAAATAAGGTATAGCATTGGAGAATATTGGAGTGAAAAAGAAATTAATACATAAAGCCATAATAATTGTTGCAAAAATTGCTTTCTGTGCAAACAAATATTTCATTCCGGATTTCATATCAATTAGAACATTCTTAAACGAAATCTCTTCATCACCCATAGTATGGATCTTATGATCATAACGAATAAACATTTCTGAAATTGCACTTAAGATATATCCAACTGCGTTGATGATAAAAATCCAAAATATGCCAAATGTTGCAAAAATTATACCGCCAAGAATCAATCCAATAATATTTTGTAAATTCCCAGAACCCTGCATATAAGCAGATGCTTGTTGTAGTTCTTCATCTTTCACAATAAAACGAAGCAATGAACCACCAGCAGGATTAAATAGTGATGAGTTAATGCTTAGAATGATATTCATGATAAATAAAATGATTAACATTGTTTGAGAATTATCAACAAGCAAAATTGATACTGCAACTAATCCAATTGTAAACCCACGAATATAATCGGTTATATACATGGTCCTAACTTTGTTTAGTTTATCCGCTAAAACTCCACCTACTGGCATAAATATCAGTAATATAATTCCTGAAGTTGCTAAATAACCAGCTTGAATTAATGCTGCTTTTTCAATCCCATATGCATCATTTGCAATTCTTAAAATATAAAGGCTGATAGCGAAACTAAATAAGACATGAGCAATATTTGAAACAAGTACACCTGCAAACAATAAATTGAAGTTCCGATTTTTAAAAACATTAATTTTTTTTACTTTATCCATATATATTTCCTCTGATATACTTTACTCTCATCATACACTTAAAAATCTTCATAATACAATATCTTTTAGTAAAAAATTGTCTTGATTTAAAAATAACAAGAGTTATTGGTCATATGTGATTGTTAATAATCAAATATATAAAATAAAAAAAGTAACTCAAATTGAGCTACTTCTGTGTGCTGGTATGCCAATGAGTTTACTATTTTCAGGCGCATCCTTAACTACGACAGCATTAGCTGCAATAATACTATGATCACCAATATGTATGGGACCGATAATTTTAGCACCAGCAAATACAATCACATGATTCCCTAATTTGGGATGACGATCTACTTTATCAAATGTGTTAGCACCTAAAGTAACACCATGATATAAAACACAATAATCACCAATAACTGCAGTTTCACCAATCACTAATCCCATACCATGATCAATAAATACTCCTTTTCCAATTTTAGCACCTGGATGAATATCAATACCTGTGATTCGACGTGTTCGATAACTGATAAAACGTGCTAAATTATAAAAACCTTTATTCCATAGTTTATGGGCTCTTCGATGTCTTCTAAGCGCAATCACACCAGGATATGTAAAATAGATCATGATACAATTAGGTGCAGCTGGATCAAATTTTTTAGCAGAACGTACGTCTGCAACTGTACAGGTAAATGGTCTCATTCAAATAGTGTTGTTGACAAATATCTTTCACCGGTATCTGCCATTATCACAACAATCCTCTTTCCTTTGTTTTCTTCTCTTAAAGCTAATTTACTCGCAGCACATAGTGCGGCTCCAGATGACATACCGACAAGTACACCTTCTGTTTTAGCAAGTAACCTTGTTGTTTCAAATGCTTCATCATCTGATATTGTAATGACTTCATCAATAATTTCCTTATTTAGTACTTGTGGAATAAACCCTGGACCGATTCCTTGGATTTTATGAGAACCAAAAATGCCTTTTGAAATCATTGGTGATCCTTCGGGCTCCACAGCAATCACTTTGACGTTTGGTATATGTTTTTTAAGCATTTCACCAGTTCCAGTTATCGTACCACCAGTTCCAACTCCAGCAACGAAATAATCCAAATTTGAATCTGTATCTTTCATTATTTCTAATGCTGTTGTTTTTCGATGAATTTCAGCATTTGCTAAATTCTCAAATTGCATTGGCATGACGTAATGTGAATTTTCATTTAATAACTGTTGAGCTTTTGCAATAGAACCTTTCATACCTAACGGACCTTCAGTTAGAATCACAGTCGCACCTAAGGCTCTAGCGATTTGTGCACGTTCTTTAGAAACTGTTTCGGGCATAATGAGGATGAGTTTATAGCCTTTTGCTGCACAAATAAATGCTAATCCAATTCCTGTATTTCCACTTGTTGGTTCTACAAATACAGTGTTATCTTTGACTAATCCTTGTTTTTCAAAAGATTCAATAAGTGCATAAGCAAGACGATCTTTTACACTACTCATTGGATTGAAGTTTTCTAATTTTAGAATAATTTCTGCTTTACTTCCAATTTTTTCTTCATACCGATGAACTCTTAGCATCGGAGTATTCCCGATAAGTTCTATATAACTTTGCTTGATGGACATCATATCACTTCCTCACTCTTAATTATACGTTTTTTAAATCTTAATTTCTTGTTTCAGGACTTGAAAACGTTTTATGCTATAATTGCTTGTGGTGATAGTATGCATATTAAAAGATTCTCACTTGGATTACTTCGAAGTAACTGTTATGTCATATCAAATCAAGGCCATGCCATAATCATTGATCCCGGCTATGAAAGCCTAGAAGTTATTCAATACATTGAAGGTGAAAATTTAATCGTTGACTTGATATATATCACTCATGGGCATCATGATCATGTAGGTGGAGTTAAGCAAATGAAATCCCATTTTGATGTTTTAGTATATGCACCAAAAAAAGATATCGAATTTATGGGGAACTTTCCACTCAATCGTTTTGGCTATCCCATACCAGTTGATGTTTGGGTCACAGAAGGCTATACATTTGATGCTCTAGGAAAATCATTTATAGTTTATGATGCTCCGGGTCATTCTGAGGGTGGAACATTACTTTATGTCGATCATATTTTATTCACTGGTGACACACTCTTTTATCAAAGTATTGGTAGAACAGATATCCCACGTGCAAATAGTGAAATACTCTATCATACAATCAAAAAAATGTATCGCATATTTCCAAAAGAAACAATTATTTATCCTGGACATGGAAGACATTCAACCATAGGACACGAACAGCAATTCAATCCGTTTGTAAGATTATAAAAAAAGGCTCAAATTAATTATGAGCCTTTTTGTTTAAAAATACGAGTGTCTCAAGTGATGATGTTTGATAAAACATCTTAAGAGAATATATCGATTGAATATCGTATATATCATGAAGTGATAATAAATCACGAGCAAGTGTTTTTGCATCACAAGAAAGATAAAAGATTTGTTGATATTTTTTAAGTAATATTTTATCAATAAACTCAGGAAGCAATCCATTTCTTGGGGGATCAACAATTAAAATATCCGCATCATAATCTTGAATAACATTTTCAGCACGCTCTAAGATGACATCGATGTGTTGATATCCGTATTTATCTTTAGTCATTTGTGCTTGTTCACTAGCTTCAGGATTCGACTCAATCATCGTCACATGAGATGCTTTATCTGAGAGATAAAAGCCAATGGACCCCACACCACTATAACTATCAATCACTGTTTGTCCCTTCTTTATTTGCGATTTCATGAGTTGATAAGCTTTTTCAATCACTGGGGGATTAATCTGATAAAATGATCGATCATTTAAGTAAATTTCAATTTCTCCTAATGGCTCTTTTATGCGATTTTCACCAAGTAAAGTGTATGAGTTTTTCCCAAGTATCGATGTTTGATCATCCATGATATTAAGCGTTAAGCCTACCATATTCTTAATAGGTTTTAATAGACGAATGATACTTTCTAAACCCGTGAAGTCAGAAGACTTCACAACCAATGTCAAAAGAATTTCTCCTTGAGGATTTGTTCGGCAAACGACATACCTTAAGATGGTAGGATCAATCATAATTTTTGAATCATTGAGCACTTTGATCATGTCATTCGTAATTTGATCAGCGAGTGAAAATGAATCAGCTTTGATGAGTTTATAAAAATCTTTTTCATAAAGTCCTAAAGTTAAAACACGATTTTCCATGACATGAAATACTGATTTATTTCGATAATTTCTAGGCTTGTTATCGGTTAAAATATCTTTAATTTTAAAGTCAAGTCCTGTAATTTTTTTAAGAGTTTCTTCAGTAATTTTCTTTTGCCATAATAATTGCTTTTCTTCAGTCATATGAATCATATCACAACTTCCAAAAATGGATTCTGGATCGTCTCTTCGGTCGGGACTTCTCTTTGTGATTTCAATGATTTTAGCTTCACCAAATTTTTTTCTAAGTTTTGTAATCTCAACAATCGCTTCTTCGTTGTCAAGCAAACCTTTAACAAAAATAACATAACCTTCGTGTTTAATAACACCTTGACCTTGATAATCTAAATCTACTGATAAACCTTTTATTTTACTACCAACAGTTAACATCTTCATCCTCCTCATAATGACTTGCAAGTCCACCTTGGGATGTTTCTTTATAAGATGTGTGCATATCCAAGCCTGTTTGATACATTGTTTTAATCACCATATCAAGTGATATTTTTCTTGAATCTGTTAAGAAATAAGCAAGTCCACACGCATCAATCGCACGTAGTGCAGCTACTGCATTTCGTTCGATGCAAGGAATTTGGACGTATCCATTAATCGGATCACATGTAAGACCTAAATGATGCTCCATGGCGATTTCAGCAGCATACTCAACTTGATCCATGGATAAATTGAATAATGTTGCATGCGCTGCAGCGGCCATCGAACAGGCACTGCCAATTTCAGCTTGGCATCCTGCAACCGCACCACTAATGGAAGCGTTGTGCTTAATTAAATTCCCAATCAATCCCGCAACCGCCAAAGCACGTATCACACGTTCTTCAGTAACCACTTCATGCTTTTCATGCATATAGTACAACACAGCAGGTAAAACACCACAAGCACCACATGTTGGTGCTGTAACAATAATACCACCGCTCGCATTTTCTTCACTAACAGCGAATGCATAACTACTAACCATTCTGTTTTCAGTAATCTCAGGTACTTCTTTTTTTGAATCTTGATTGAATAATTTAGGCGCTTTTCGTTTCATTTTTAATGGGCCTGGTAGAATACCTTCGGTCGATATACCTCGGTGAATAGCACTTTTCATAGCTTCCCATATTTCTTTCAAGAAATCATGAATTCCATTACCTTCAAATTGAAATACATAATCTGCAAGTGTTAAACGATGAGTACGGCAATATGTTTTAATCGCTTTAAATGTGGTGTGTGGGTAAACAATTGGTTCTAAATCATCTTCATCTTTAAACACAATTCTTCCGCCACCAACACTCATCACTTCTTTTTCTATTTTTAAAACATCTTGTTGAAATCCTTTAATAATTATTGTATTTGGATGTTTCAAAGGATCAATAGACGTAAAAAAAGTCACCGCACTCGGTGCGAGTGACTCTTTGATTGCTTCTTGTGTTAAATGACCAGTACCTGTCAAGGCTAATGAATTATAAAGCGTAACTTCATAATGATCAAGGTCATTCATCATCGTCTTCACACGACTGGCTGCTTTCGCTGGTCCCATAGTGTGTGATGATGATGGTCCATAGCCAATTTGATAAAGTGATCGTAATGAATACATGGTTTTTCCTTATTTTTGACTGAATTTTTCTTTTAGATATTGAACATAATACATTGGACTAAATGGTTCTTTTGTTGCAATCAACATTAATTCTTTTGGAGTCTTGGTTCTTGCATATTTGTGAATATGTTCTTTTGTCCATGCATTGATTTGGTCAATTTGATTATTTTTAATCGCTTCTAAAACATTAAAATCTTGATTCATCGCATGATAGATTTGTGCAGCATAAGCTGAGCCTAATGCATAGGTCGGAAAATATCCCATCGATCCACCTGACCAATGAATGTCTTGTAAAACCCCTTCGGTATCATTCTTGGGTCTAATACCAACGTATTGTCCCATGAGTTGTTTCCATTTCTTTGGAAGATCTTTAACTTTAAGTTTTCCGCTAATCAACAACTTTTCAAGTTCATAACGTACCATAATATGAAGTGCATAAGTTAGTTCATCCGCTTCAATCCGTATTAATGAACGTTTTGCGGTATTAATGTAACGAACAAATTCTTCTACAGAAACATCTTTTAATTGTTTTGGAAATAATTCGACAAGTTTTGCATAATGAATGTCCCAGAATTCTTTTGCTCGGCCTAGCATGTTTTCATACATTCTTGACTGTGATTCATGGATACCCATGCTTGTACCACCGTGTAAAAATGTATCATCATATTTTGGATCATTTTGCATTTCATAAATCGCATGACCCATTTCATGAATCGTCGAAAATATAGATGATACTAAATGATCCTCATGAAAATGTGTTGTAATTCTTGTATCTACTGAGGCATTACCACTCGTGAATGGATGTGCACTTTCTTTTAATAATCCTTTTGTCTTATCATAATGAAAAACATCCATCAAATAATGTGAGAATTCTCTTTGTTGTTCTCGTGGAAAAACACTGTGTGTGAGCTTACGAGAAAATTTTGCTGGTTTATCTTTTGTTACTTCTAAAACAAATGGTACAAGTTCTTCTCTTAATGTGTTAAAGAATTCATCATATTCTTTCATGCCCATGCCCTCTTCATACATATCTAAAAGGACATCATAGCCTTTGAGAGTATCTGTTTCAAGATACTTAACAAATTTTCTTAAATATTCCACGATTTTTTCTAATGTGGGCTGAAAAGAAGCGAAATCATTATTCTTTTTTGCAACTTGCCATATATTTGAACCATTTTGAGTTAAAACTTGAAAATCAATAAATTCATCTTTCGGGATCTTTTTTACCCAACGTAAATCTTTATATTCATTCTTGATTTCAACTTTTAATTCATCATCTAGTTCATTCAAATTTTCATAAAGTTTTTCAACGGCTTCCATGAAAGCAGGATCAGAAGACAATTTATAACGTTCTTCAGCAATTACTTGAAATTGCTTGCTGCGAAATTCGTGAGAAGCGCTTGGTGCTTCTGTTTCTTGGTCCCAAGAAAACAAAAAATCCATGTAATTGAACGCAATTATCTTGCGTCTTACATCTTGATAAGTTTGTAAATATTTTTCCATTTTAATTTGACTCCCTTTGCATAGTATACGTAACTTTAGTATATCATAATCTTTAGTCTTATAAGAACATTATGGTGGCTATCCCAAAATAAATGACTAATGAAACCAAGTCATTGATAGTGGTCATAATGGGTCCAGAAGCTGTAGAAGGATCAATTTGAATTCGATTTAAGAATATCGGTATTAATGCACCCATGGATGCCGAAACAAACATGCTTAAACTCGTTGCAAGACCAACAACAAATGCCATACTATCTGCTGATTGAGAGCCTGTTGGAATAAGTGATAAAAATCCAAAAACTAAAAAATAAGCTGCAATGCCTAATAATAGGCTGTTTAACAACCCAATTGTAATCTCTTTTATAACATGTGTCTTCGGCATTTTCTTTCGATCAAATTCTTCACGATGAAATCCTAAAATAGTCACAGCAAGTGATTGTGTCCCAATGTTACCTGCCATCCCCAAGATAAGTGGTTGAAACAATACAAGCGCTACAACTTCAGCAATGGTAACTTCAAATATTGAAAGAAAACTTGCCATGATGAGATTTAAAACAACTCCGATTAAAAGCCATGGCAAACGCTGTTTAGAACGAGTTAATGCTGATGATGTTGATTCATGATTATCAAGTAAAGCCATACGTTGATAGTCAAATTCGATGTCTTCAACTAACTCATCAAAAACATCATCTGCAGTCACAATGCCTAACATATGATGTTCTTCATCGAGTACTGGTATTGCATTTCTATCATAATCTTTAACCGTTTGAATTGCTAATTCAATCGAATCATCTTCATAAACAAAGTGGTAATCAGCAATCATAATATTGACGAGTTTTTGATTACTTCTAGCAATAATTAAGTCTTTTAAATCAATTACACCTACAAGCATCTTATCATCATCAAGTACATAAATAGAATCGATATAGTCTTGATCTTTAGATGTTGTGACTAGTTTATTCGTCGCTTCTTTAATCGACATATCTTGATGTATCGATATAAAATCAGTTGACATAATGGAAGCTGCTGAATCATCTTCATATTCCAATAGTAATCTGATTGTTTTGGCTTTAACGGCAGATAAAAGACTAAATACGATTGCTTGTTTTTCTTCATTAAGTGATGCCATAAATTCCTTTAAGTCATCACTTTCAAGTGATCTAAATAATGCTTTTTTTCTTGATTCCGAGAGTAATTCAATAACTTCCCATTGTTCTTCTTCACTCAAAAGAATGAACATATCTGAAAGCTTTTGTTGGTCTAATAATGCAATTATTCGTTGTTTTTCTAATTCATCAAATTGGGGAAAATAGATTGAAATATCAAAAGCATGCATAGTTTTTAATGTTTTCTTTAAAGAGTCATCTGAGTGCTTAAAATTAATATGCTTCATCTCAAATACCTCCTAAAAAAAGCGTTGCTAAACCAAAATATATAAATAAAGCAGCAATGTCAATGATTGTTGTAATAAAAGGTCCTGATGCAATTGCTGGATCAATCTTCAGTTTGTTTAAAGTCACAGGTATGATAATCGCAATAATCGGTGAAAAGAAAATTGTTAACCAAAGAGATAATCCAACAACGAGTGAAATTAAATAAGGTTGATTCGATAATGAAGGATTAATAAAGGCAAAAACAATAGTCATCATCACAGCAATCAATCCAATTAAAAACCCATTGATCATGCCTGTTAAAATCTCACGAGTTGAATTCTTTATAATTCCTTTTTCATTCGATGATAACATTTTTAAGGTCACAGCAAGTGTTTGAGTTGCAACATTACCGGCTGATCCTAAAATAAGAGGTTGGAATATAATTAAAATTGCAACTGTTGCGAGTACGTGTTCGAAAAGGGATGTGACAAGTGAAATTGGTATTGATAAAGCAAGTAAAAATAGTAACCATGGTACTCGTTGCATAGCAACTTTTAAAGCATGATGGTCTTCATCAGTTTCTGGTAAAGCTGCTAACTTTTCAAAATCCTCAATCGCTTCTTCTTGATAAATATCTAAGGCATCATCAAGTGTGATCATACCAACAAGTTCGTGTTTTTCATTTAAAACTGGCATTTCATAAATATCATAATTATTAATCGATTGAATCGATTGTGTAATCAGGTCTTTATCAAAAACATAGGGTGAATCTTCAATTAATTCTTTAACTAAAAGAGGTGTCTTCGCTTTTAATAACATTTTTAAAGGTACGATACCTAAAAAATGATTTTGTTCATCCGTTACAAAAATTGTGGATATTGTTTCAACATCTGACACTTCTTTAATCACTCGTTTAGTGGCATCTTTAACATCCATCTCCGGATGGATAACAATGATTTGATTTGTCATTGCAGACCCAGTTTCATCTTCATCATATGAAATAAGGCTTATGACTTCTGAATCTTTGCCTAAACGATTTAAAAGTTCTTCCTGTTCTTCTTCTTCAAGTTCCTGAATGACATCAACTGCATCATCAGGTTCCATCATCTCAACAAGAGTTACCTGCTTTTCGATATCAAGCTCTGATAATAAATCAGCAGCATCATCAGATTCTAAATAACTGACAAGTTCAGCACGTTTTTCATCACTTAAAAGCGAAAAAATATGATTTTTTTCTTGATCATCTAGTTCTTCAAAAAATTCTGAAAGGTCGTGGGCATGAAGATCTTCTAAGAAATCTTTGATTTGTTTATCATTTTTCGTGCTTAATATTTCTTTAAGCATAATACCACCCCTATTCTTATATTTTTTTGATAAAAATCATTTTCGCAGTTTTATAGCTTAAAACTAATTTTTGTGTTTTGTTTTCAATCGTCATTAAATGATTGAATTCATCTTTGTCTATAACTAAAAATTGATCATATAACCTAATTTTTTGTTCATTCAAATAAATCAATAATTCCTTAACGTCCAAAACTCGTACAATTTCAAAAGAGTCGCCAATTTTTACTTCTAGCATCGTGTCATGATAGGTTTGCGCGCTTTTTCCTTTAAAATTTGGTATTGGATTTCCATGTTGACAGTATTGAGGATTCCCTAAATATGTGTCAAGCTTATTTAATAATTCATCACTTGATGCATGTTCTAACATTTCAGCATCCTCGTGAACACTTTCCCATGAAAAACCTAATTTCATGGTTAAAAATACTTCCCAAAGTCGATGTGCACGAATCATTTTAATTGCAATATTTTTTCCTTTTTGTGTCAGTTCAACACCACGATAAGGATAAAAAGTGACCAATTTTTTTGCGTCCAATCTTTTGATCATTTCATTTACACTTTGATCAGTGTAATTGAAGCGTTCAGATAACTCATTAGTTTTTATAAGTTCAATATTTCGTTCAACAGTGAGTTCATAAATCGCTTTAATATAGTCTTCTTCTGCTCGATTTCTCATATTTACCTCAACTTAACGCAACATCTAGAATCATCATGATGATAAATCCTACCATGACACCAAATGTTGCATAATGGGCACCTTTAGGTGTTTGTTTCTGTTGCGCTTCTGGAATCAATTCCTCAACAACTACATAAATCATTGCCCCTGCAGCAAAAGCTAATGCATAAGGCAAAATTGCGCGCATTTGAAGAACAAGTAGTGCACCTAATACTCCCGCAATAGGTTCAACAAATCCTGAAGATTGACCCCAAAAGAAGGCCTTACTCATAGACATCCCTTCTTGTCTTAAAGGAATAGAAACAGCAGCGCCTTCAGGAAAGTTTTGTAACCCAATCCCAATGGCTAAACCAATCGCTCCAAGAGTTGCTGATGTGATATCCCCTGTGACGTACTTTAAGGCACCGAATGCGACACCGACTGCAAGCCCCTCTGGAATATTATGTAGTGTCACGGCAAATACTAGTAAAATATTTCGTTTTAATTTAGTTGGTAAACCTTCTTTATCATGATTAAATCCAAAATGCATATGGGGGACAAGTTTATCTGCAATGTATAAAAATAACCCACCTAATGCAAAACCAATCGCAACCACAAGCCAGGAAATAACTCCTTGTTCATCTGCCAAATCAATCGCAGGTGCTAAAAGTGACCAAAAACTAGCTGCAATCATAACTCCAGATGCAAATCCCAAAATAAGATTAAAAACATTTCTATTGACGTGCTTAAAGAAAAATACAAGTGAAGCCCCAATGGCTGTGACTGAATATGTGAAGAGTGTGGCATATAATGCTTGTACCCATAAATCAAGACCCATAAACCAATTTAGCATTTTATTAACTCCTTTTTTAAGGTTATCCTTAATTCTAATTTAAGTATAGCATGCCTCTATAATCATGTCAATAAAAAAAGAGCCAACTCGGCTCTTTCATCTTTAGGAAATAGTTTTATCCTCATATTGCAATTGATACAAACTGTGATAAATACCTTTCTTCTTTAATAATTCTTGGTGACTTCCACTTTCTTTTATCTCGCCTTTTTGCATGACAATAATTCGATCTGCGTGCTGAATGGTTGATAATCGATGGGCGACAATTAACATTGTTGAGATGTTCATCATCTTTTCCATGGAAGCTTGAATGAGTTCCTCAGTTTCACTATCAATATTTGCAGTGGCTTCATCTAATATCATCAAACTTGGTTTATAAACGACTGCTCTTGCAAATGAAATAAGCTGACGTTGTCCACTTGAAAAGTTATTACCACGTTCTAATACAACGTGTTCATAACCATCTGGAAGTTTTTCAATAAACGTATTTGCCCCAACATATTCACTAGCTTTTTTAATTTCTGATATCGTAATCGATTCATCTTTTAAAGATATATTTTCAGCAATCGTACCACTAAATAAGAAAACATCTTGTAACATTTGACCAATAAAACGTCTAAGTGAAGATCGCTTGATATCTTTCAAATCAATACCATCAATCAAAATTTGACCTTTTTGAATGTCATAATTTCGAACCATCAAACTTAAGATTGTTGTTTTACCTGAACCTGTAGAACCGACAAATGCAACAGTTTCCCCAGGGTTTACTTTAAAACTCACACCTTTTAAAACCCATTCATTTGGAATATAAGAAAACCATACATCTCTAAATTCAATTGATCCTGAGAAAGAATCTAATTCAACTGCATCTTCTTTATCGGTTATTTCAGGCTTAGTATCTAATACGTCAAATATTTTTTCTGCACTTGCAAAAGCATTTTGAAGCGTATTAAATTGTTCAGCAAGTTGTTGAATTGGTTCAAAGAAATCACCGACATACATATAATATGAGAATAATAATCCATAAGTAAATAAAGGAACGGTCATAACTTCTTGATAACCAACATATAAGACGATGATAATACCAACCATCGATAATAAATAAACCGTCGGTCGATAAATACCAAACACTAGTATTTCTTTTAAGTAACTATTTCTTAATTTTTTACTATGATCTAAAAATTCAAATCTTTTCTTCTTTTCTTGATTAAAGATTTGTGTCACTTTCATCCCCGATAAATTTTCGGATAAAAATGCATTAACTTCAGATACATTCGCACGAACACGTCGATAAGATGCTCTTGAGTACTTTCTAAAAAGCACGGATGCTAGGATCACAAGCGGAATAACAAGCATAAGCCATAACGTTATCTTGTAGTTGATAATAAACAAAACAACAATAACAACCATCAGATACAAAACATTTCTGACAAGATTGACTGCAACCGATGTGTACATTTCACCAATGGAGTTCGTATCGTTTGCGACTCTTGTCACAAGTTTTCCAACTGGTACTTGATTAATTTGACCAATGGACAAATTTTCAATATGATTGAATACATCATTTCTAATGGTTACAACTGTTTTTTGTCCTATTTTTTGCAACATCATACTTTGAAAGTATTGAATGAGAAATGCAAAACCTAATGCAATCACAAATACACCAGACATTAAGGCAACTTGAAAAATCTTTTCATCTTTGGTCATGATATCACTACCGACAACATCGACAGTTCTACCAATAATATAGGGTGGCAACAATTGGATTCCAATCATGACAAACATGAGTAATACAACAATCATAAATTGCGATTTATACGGTTTCATATAAGCAATTAATCGCTTTAAAACCTCTTTATCGCTACGCTCTCTCGTGTTATCCTTGAAGTCCTTCATGATTGTCACCTCCTTCGACAATCGTTTCTAGTTGTTGACGACGAACCATGTCTTGATACAAAGGACTTGTCTTCATGAGCTCTTTATGATTACCAACATCAACTATTTCTCCTTGATCAAGTAAAATGATTTTATCCATTTTTTTAACAGTAGAAATACGATGTGCAATAAAAATCGTGGTTTTGCCTTTTCGGATTTGATGAAGATTACGAATAATTGATTCTTCTGTTTTTGTATCAACTGCAGACACTGAATCATCCAAGATCAAAATTTCTGGATCTTTTGATAAAGCTCTTGCGATGCTGATTCTTTGTTTCTGTCCGCCGGATACGGTAACGCCACGCTCACCAAGCATTGTTTCAAATCCATCTTTAAATTCAATAATATTATCATAGACATCAGCTAATCTTGCGGATTCTTCAACTTTTGTTAAATCAGGTTTATCATATGCGAACCCGATATTGTTTCGAATCGTTTCAGAAAATAGAAAGTTATCTTGAGGAACATAACCTATCGCTTCTCTCACAGAATCTAATGTTAAATCCATGATGTCGTAATTATCGATAAAAAGCTGACCTTTTTCAAGATTATAAATTCTTAAGAATAAATCAACTAAACTACTCTTTCCACTACCTGTTCTACCAAGAATTCCAACCATTTCACCTTGCTTTATCTCAAATGAGACATTTTTCAAAACAGGTGAATCTCCATCAGGATATTTGAATGTTAAATTCTTTAATGTTATTGCACCTTTTAAACCTTTAACAGGTTTCGCATCATTTAAATCATAAACTTCATATGGATGATCCAAGAATTTTGTGATTCTTTCTGCTGAGGCTTTTGCTTGTCCTTGAATTTGCATAAATTGTGATAATGCCATGACTGGCCAAATAAGTGAGAAGAAATAACTGATGTACTCCGTTAATTGTCCTGCTGTTAAGCCTGTTTGATCACGATTAATAACAAGTAAACTACCAAATAATACAATCGATAATATCACGAGATTAATAGCCGCACCTACAATTATGTTGATGATGACAACATATTTAACAAATAAAATATGCTTATCATATAAATCTTCATTTTTCTTTTGAAAAAACATGTATTCTTTGATTTCTCTAACGAAAGCTTTAATGACAGTAATTCCTGAAAAGTTTTCTTGAGTAAAATCACTTAATTTTTCAAAAGCTTCTTGTCGAATTTTAAATTTCTTCGATATTTGTTTTCGTATGAAAATCATTATGACTAATAATACAAGCATCGGTATGGACGCATATAGTGTCAATGTACTATTTAAATTAGCCATACGGTACAACGAAAAACCGCCTAAAACTAATCCATCAACAACCATTAAAATCCCTGGTCCAAATGTCATACGGATTGCTTCCAAATCATTAATGAAATAGGTCATGAGTCCGCCAACTTTTTCTTGGCTGTAAAAACTTTGTGAGAGTTTTGTTGCGTGTGTGAACATGACATTTCTTAATCGAAACTCTATGCGTCTTGAAGCCCCAAATATCGTATAGCGCCATAAAAAGCGACCAATTGTAATCGCTATGGCTAAAAATCCAATATTTTTAATTGATGCTAAAATAAATGCTTCGTCCGGAGTTGGTGATTTCAGTGCATCGATAATGCCACCGACAAGTTTAGGTATGTCGAGCTGTATCCAATCTACTAAAACTAGAACAGCAATCCCTAAGATAAAGAGATGCCCAAAAATAAAATAATACTTTCTAAAATGCTTACCAAATAACATAATTGCGACCCACCTTGTTGTAATATTTATCGCAATAAAGGCGCTTCATCGAAGCGCTCTATTGTTTTATCCTTTAAATATTTATTATTCTACGATAATTCTAACCTTATCGCCATCGGCTGAATCCACAGTGACAATTTCACCGACAACTCCACTATTGATCATATCAAGAAGTGCATCAATATCAATATCATTGTCTGAAAGATTCACGTTAAATTTACCCGTCTTTAATAGTTTAGCAAATTCAACAGGAATTTGCACTCTAACTTTATCGCCATCTTCAGAATCTACTAAGATTTTTAGCATTCTGAATGGAGCTTTTTTCTGATTAACGACAACCGATTCAGCTCTCATTCCTTCATCTGATTTATCCATTGCTGATAATAACTTTTCAGCTTCATCGGCAGAGATAATTCCTTTTGATAATAATTCTAACACTTTCATTCTTTCTTCTTTTAAATTTTCTTTTGACATTTTCATTCACCTCTTACTTATTTTTCTTTAAAGCTTCTAAAGCTTCATTCACGGTCATTTGACCTTTTTCAATAGATTCTAAGATTGTTTGTTTAATCTGATTTTTTAAATCTTTCTTGTTTTCCTTATCCTTAATTAATTCTTCATCATCATCAGGTTCTACAGAATATCCCAGACCAACGATGACTTCATCAAGCATCTTTTTAACTGTTGGATAGCTAATATTCAATTCTTTTTCAATTGTTTTAATGTTCCCACGATTTTTAACAAAAATCTCAATAAAATACAATTTTTCAGTTTCTAAGTAATTAAACTTTGAAAGTGAAAACGTCCCTGTTAATTCGGTATCACAATGTTCACAATGTAACTTAACAACATTTAATTCATGTTTACAAACAGGGCAAGTAGTTAATACTGGATGTTTTTTTTGATTCATTTTACTCTCTCCTTTTATATGGTTTTAATTAATACTTTCACTTGATCTTGAGTTTTGACATCCACTCTTGATCCTCTAATCATCATAAGGTCCAACATTTCTTTGAACGTAATTGGAATTTCATCAGATAACTTTTGATTTCCACGTTTTTTTAAAACAAGTTTTACAATCCATAGAGGAATAGGTAAGAATAATAGAATTTTTAAAAATGCATTGACACCTTTTTCTTCAGGGATTGATATGCTCATTTTCACAAAATGTGCACGTCTTGGTTTTCGTTCCTTTTGTTTTTTATATAGCATTTGGTATGCCTTCTTTAAATGAATCTTCTTTTGTTCAAGTTGATTAAGCACTTCATATTGTGTCATTTAATCACGACCTTTGTTTAATTTTTTAATTTACACCTTGATTATATTAAACATTTTCAATATTGTCAATACTTTTTTTATAAAAAATTAAAAATATTTATTTTTTGATTAATTTTTTTAACCTCTTGTTAAATATTTTGAATTTAAGTATAATAGAACCGAGAAAACGAGAGGAGTTACACATACATGGATTATCTAATTGAGCGTTTCTTGCGTTATGTGAAAATCGACACACAATCAGATCATGAAACGCATACTCATCCTTCAACGGAAAAACAAAAAGATTTAAGTCGTTTATTATTAAAAGAATTACAAGAAATGGGTATTAAATCACACCTCGACCAATTTGGTTATGTTTATGGTTTAATTCCAAAGAATAAAGAAAATGCGCGTGCGCTAGGATTTATCGCGCACGTGGATACATCACCCGATGCTCCTGGAGCAAATGTTAATCCGAGAATTATAAAAAACTATCAAGGCGAAACCATTAAACTTAATGATTCGCTATCGATGCATCCCAATGAATTCCCAAGTTTATCACGTGTTATTGGTGATGATATCATTGTTACCGATGGAAATACCTTACTTGGTGCAGATGACAAATGTGGAGTTGCTGAAATTATGGAACTTGCACGTTACTTTGTCGAAAACCCGAATGAACCTCATGGCGATATTTATATTTGCTTTACACCTGATGAAGAAATCGGGGAAGGTGCTAATCACTTTGATTATGACTATTTTAAAGCGGATTTTGCATATACTTCAGATGGCAGTGAAGTTGGTGGTATTGAATATGAAAACTTTAATGCAGCAACTGCAAGAATATCGTTTATAGGTAAAAGCATTCATCCAGGTTCAGCTAAACTTAAAATGGTCAATGCACTTCATTTGGCAATGGAATTTCACTCACTTCTTCCAGCATTTTACAATCCAGCATTCACCGAAAACTACGAAGGCTTTAATCACCTAACTGGTTTGAAAGGTGAAGTGGAAAAAGCGTTTAGCAATTATATTATTCGAAATCATAATTTAAGTAAATTTGATTTACAAAAGAAAGACTTTATACGCATTATGAATTATATGAACGACAAATATTGCTACGAAGCTGTAAGTTTAGTCATTAAAGATAGTTATTTCAATATGTATGAAAAACTTAAAGATCATATGTATATCATCGAACTCGCAGAACAAGCAATAAAAAATGCAGGTGTTACACCATTTGCATCGCCAATTCGTGGCGGTACAGATGGCGCAAGACTAACTTATGAAGGTCTTTTATGCCCTAATTTAGGAACAGGTGGTTATCAGTTCCACGGTCGCTTAGAATTCGCATCGATTCAACAAATGCACCAAGCAGTTAAAATCTTAATTGAAATCGTAAGATTGTCTGCAACTCAAAAAAAATAAGGACCTCCAAAGGTCCTTTTGTTTTCAATAATAAAGACTAATAAGTGGAACTATTATTATTCCAAGTATAAACATAATTTTAGTTGATAAATTTAACTCATTAAAGTCTTTTTTGTAGAGTCTACGTGTAAATAAAATTGATAATGAGATATAGGATAATAAAATGAATGAAACAATCGAATATAAGATTTTCATTCCAATAGGTGCAGCAAATTCAATTCGGTTATAGCTTAAATAATTGATAAACCCATACCAAACAAATCCAATACCTACATATATTTTTTTTATGATTGCCATGTGCTTTTTTGCAGTTTCTCATAATTATTAATTGAATACATGAGTTTCACTGCAACCTCCAAGCCTTGATCTGCAGCTTTTTGCCACAATTCTCTCGCTTTTTCCTCATCTTTTTCAACAACAGCACCCTCAAAATAAAGCATACCTAAATTATATTGTGCAATTGCTAAATTAGCTTGAGCGGCTTTTTCATACCAGAAGAGAGATTTCTTAGCATTTTCTTCAACACCATCACCTTTTTGATACATCACTGCTAAGTTATATTGAGCATGAGGATGATCAAGGGCTGCAGCTTGTTCTAATAGTTTTGAAACAGTATTCATATCACGATCTTCATGTTTAATTAAAATCATTGCTAAATGATACAAAGCATTTTTATCTTTCTTAAGTGCAGCTTTTTCATACCAAAAAACAGCTTGATCCAAATCTTTTTGAACGCCTTTGCCCAATTGGTAATAGAGACCTACGTAATATTCGGATTCTGTATGATGCTGTTTGGCTGCAACCATAAACCATTCGAATGCTTTTAGAGGATGTTTATCTTCTTTTTCATGATAATAAAATGCGAGTGTATAAGCGGCGAGAGCATAATTTTGCTTCGCTGCTTTTTCAAGATAAAAAACAGCTTTTGGCCATACTTTACGATCGAGTGCATTAACTCCTAAGGCATAGAGTGCATAAGGATGATCTTGTTTAGCAGCTTGTTCATAGTAATATTCAGCTGTTTCAGTTTGTTTCTCATCATGCCCAATGGTTTCATAAATCATGCCAAGCATATATTGAGAATCACTATAACCCAGCTTGGCCGATTTCAAAAACCACTCAATGGCTTTAAATATATAACGTTGGACATTAAATCCATAATAATAGTAGGTACCCAGAATATGGATACTTACTGGATCTTGTTGATTAGCTTCTGAAAGTAAAATTTCATAATTTTCTTTGAAATAAGTGCGTGCTAAATCTTCATCTCTTTCTCTTTCACTTCCACTATGAAACATGAGTCCAACAGCGTAACCACATTTCGCGCTGCCTAAGGATGCACCTTTTTGGTATAGTTCCATTGCTTTTTCTAAGTCCAAAGAAATACCATCACCTAAACCATAAAATCGGCCTAAGAAATAATAAGCATCTGCATAACCCTGCATGGCTGCTTGCTCAAAATGGTCAATAGCAACCATCACATTTTTATTGGGTGTATTTAAAATATAATTTGATAAACCTGCTCGATAAAGATTCATTGCATTCATATGATCAACTCCAAATTTATGATAACATAATCTATTCTTTTTCTCATGTAAAACGAAAGGCCAACTTTGGCCTTTAGTTTTTATTAATCATTATCCATGGTTTTAATGCTTGAAAAAAGAGTTCGTAACCCAAATCATTTAAGTGAACACCATCTGTAGTGTAATTTTCATGAAGTTGATGATTTTTGTCTTTAAGTACCTTATTAACATCAATAAACATTTCAATACCATCTAAATCTCTCATGATGTCATTTAAACGGTTTATTTTATCGTTTGTACGATTTTTAACATAGTTTTGATTTGTTTTAGGGTGATGACTTAAAACGGGTGTGATGCTCAGTAAGTAAACTTTAATTTGATGTGTGTTAAGTTCGTTTATTATCTTATGAATATTGAGGATGATTTGATGTTCATCATGTTCTGTTAAAACTAAATCATTCGACCCAATATGTAAAAATACAATCTTGGGTTTGGCTTGATACACATAAGACAATCGATTGATAACTCCTAACGTTGTATCTCCAGGTATTCCTTGATTAAGAATCTCTTGATACCCCATTTTTTTTAGTGGTGCATAAGCCATCATGGAGTCTCCGAGAAAAAGGATATCGCTCGTTTCTTTTGATGTATGAAATCTTTTGATATGTCTTTCATAATCAGCCTTAATAATGGCTTTAATCAGTACTAAATCTTTATCCATATTAGTCCTCAGATTTCATTTCAAAAATTAAATCCCTGAGTTCTGCAGCTCGTTCAAAATCTAGATTTTTAGCCGCCATACGCATTTCACTTTCGAGTTCATCAATCATCTTCTTACGATCTTTCTTCGTCATCTTTTGATAATTCTTATCTTCTTCTAAAAGATCTTCTTTAATACTAATATTTGCACGTATATCTTTTTGTACTGTTATTGGTGTCACTTGATATCGAACATTAAATGTCTCTTGAATTCTTCGGCGACGATTTGTTTCATTGATTGCGTAAGTCATCGTGTCACTTACTTTATCTGCATACATGATAACCATCCCATTTTGATTTCTAGCAGCTCGCCCAATCGTTTGAATTAAACTGCGTTCGCTTCTCAAGAATCCTTGTTTATCTGCATCTAGAATAACAACAAGTGAAACCTCTGGTAAGTCAAGCCCCTCACGTAAAAGATTAATTCCAATTAATACATCATATTTTCCAAGTCTTAAATCTCTTAAAATAGAGATACGATCTAAGCTCTTGATTTCACTATGGAGATAGGCAACTTTAAGTCCTAATTGCTTAAAATATGCCGTTAAATCTTCACTCATACGAATGGTTAAGGTTGTGACTAAAACACGTTCGTTTTTTTCAATCCGCTTTCTAATTTCAAAGTAAAGATCATCAATTTGCCCTTCTGTTTTCCTTACTTCAATCACAGGATCTAATAAATACGTTGGTCGAATAATTTGTTCAACAACTGGAATTCCTTTTTTAAGTTCATAATCGCCCGGAGTTGCAGATAAATAAATGACTTGATTGATTTTCTGCTCAAATTCATCGAATTGGAGTGGCCGATTATCAAGCGCAGAAGGTAATCTGAAACCATATTCTACAAGCGTTGTTTTACGAGATCTATCACCAAAGTACATGCCTCTTACTTGTGGAATGGTGACATGCGACTCATCAATGATCATTAAGAAATCTTTACCAAAAAAGTCAATCAACGTTGCAGGTGTTTCACCTGGACCGCGTAGTGATAAGTGTCTCGAATAGTTTTCAATACCGCTGCAAATACCAATTTCCTCAAGCATTTCCATATCATATCTTGTTCTTTGTTCAATTCGTTGAGCCTCAAGTAACATATTCTCGCCTTTAAAATAAGCGAGTTGTTCTTGGAGTTCATTATGAATACGTCTTAAACTTTCTTTTAATTTATCTTTATCTGTCATAAAGTGTGATGCTGGAAAAATTGAAACATAGTTAAGCTGTTCAATAGTTTGTCCAGTGGTGACATCAAAACGTTTAATCTCTTCAACATCATCACCGAAAAATGAAACACGAATACCTAAAGCTCTTTCATAGGCTGGGATCACTTCGACAGAATCCCCTCTGACTCTAAATGTTCCTCGATGAAAATCGATGTCGTTTCGTGTGTAAGTGAGTTCTACAAGTTTGTTAATAAATTTGTCTCTACCATATGCTTCATTCGTTCTGATTGAAATCATCGAATTTTGATAATCGACAGGATCTCCTATCCCATAGATACACGAAACAGATGCCACGACGATGACATCATCTCTTTCGAGCAAACTCGAGGTTGCGCTATGCCGCATTTCATCAATTTCATCATTAATGGATGAATCTTTTTCGATATATGTATCGGTTGAAACGACATAAGCCTCTGGTTGATAATAATCATAATATGAAATAAAATATTCCACACGATTATTTGGAAAAAAAGCTTTAAGCTCACCATAGAGCTGTCCAGCTAAAGTTTTATTAGGCGCTAGAATCAAAGTCTTTTTTTGAATTTTTTGGATGATGTTCGCCATGGTAAAAGTTTTACCAGTACCGGTTGCTCCAAGTAATATTTGTTCTTTGATTCCATTATCTAGATTTATTTTTAAGGTTTCAATCGCTTGGATTTGATCCCCTTTGGGTGTATATGGTGCTTTTAAATCAAACATATAACTCCTTACAAATCACGATCGATTTCTTTTGGTTTTGGTACAATCACACTTTGAGGAACATACAATGGTTCAATCACAGATGAAGCAACGTTCATCAAATGGTCACCAATACGTTCTAGGTTAGATAAAATATCTGGATAGTTTGCAGCTTTAACAAAAGTGACTTCTTTATTTTTTAATCGTTCAATATAACGATATCTAAATTTTTCTTCAAGTTCATCCACTAAATCTTCATCTATAACCACAAGTTTGGCTAATTCGATATCCTGATGGTTAAAAGCTTCTAATGTGTTTTTGATCATACGATCTAATACATCATAAATCTCTTTTAAATCACTTGATCCTTCAGGTGATAATAGTTGAGACTCTAAGTAACGTTCTTGGAAAAAATCAATAATATTGGTTAAATGATCACCAATTCTTTCAAAATCCTTAATGGTATCGAGGTCACGTGATAACTTTTTAGAGTCATGATCAGAAATACCAGCTCCTGCAATCTTAATCAAATAGTCATGAAGTTTCTGATCATATGTATCCAAAATCATTTCATGTGTATAACCTTCTTGAACTAATTTTGAATCTTCTTTAAAGCTATATGTTTTCACTATATCAAAATATTCTTGAACTACTGAACCCATGTATAATAATGCCTTTTTAACAAATTCTAGGGCTAATGCTGGTGATTCTGAAATCAACTTTTCATCAAATACTTCTTCTGGAAGTTGATTTAACCTGTGATCTTTGACAGCAAGTTTAGAAAGTTTAATCAGTTGTGGAATAAACCAAAATAGAATGGAGGTCATAATCACATTTTGAAATCCATGAGCAAACGCAATCGTCAACATAGAATAAGGTTTTAAATATTTAAGTTCAATCCATGCGATGAAATGTTCATATGGAATTAAGATGAGAATAAAGAATATTGCACTAATCACATTAAACATGATGTGAATAAATGATGCTCGTTTACTTTCGATGTTGCCACCGAGTGAAGCTAAAAATGCAGTAATCGTAGTCCCAATATTCGCACCAAGTAAAATAGGAATCGCTCCATTTAAAGTGATGGATTCAATACCTTCAGCATTAATGGCATATAGTTTTTGTAAAACCCCAATAGCTGCGGATGAAGATTGCACTAATGCTGTGAATACTGTACCAAAGATTGTCCCTAAAAACCAATTCGTAGAAAACGTGTGAAACATGTCTTCTGCGAGTTGAGTGCTTGCTAAAGGTTTCAACCCATCAGACATCGTATTCAAACCTACAAATAGCATCCCAAGACCGACGAATACACCACCAATATGATGAACTCTTCGATTTTTAAGAAACATCATGATGACACCGACAAATAAAATGAGTAATCCATAATCAGCAATTGGTAACCCAATAATGAATGCGGTAATAGTTGTTCCGATATTGGCACCCATAATTAACCCTACGGATTGAGGAAGTGTCATTAGTCCGGCGCGTAATAAACCAATCATTAATGCTGTTGTTCCCGATGATGATTGAATTAATATCGTCAAAACGATCCCAACCAAAATTCCTTTGAGTGGTGTATTTGTAGTTTTTTCAATTATTGATTTTAAATTGTTTCCAGCAGCAGCTTTTAAAGAATCACTCATCAAATTAATGCCAAATAAAAAGAGTGCTAGCCCACCAAAAACAAGCATCAGTGAATCAGAGTATGTGACTTGTGCAACGAGCATTACAAACCTCCACTTGAAATACTTACCATATCTATTTTACGACAAATGCGATTGAAATACCATGACAATTTTTGATGAGAACGTTCACACGAAAAAAAAGAGACGCTATATGCGTCTCTAAATTTAACTTATCGAGGATTCTTAATATTTGCGTGTGCAGCAGCCAATCTCGCGATTGGTACTCTGAATGGTGAACATGACACGTAATCTAATCCGATTTCATGACAGAATTCAACAGAGAGTGGGTCTCCACCGTGTTCGCCACAAATTCCAAGTTTTAAATTAGGTCTTTCTTTACGTCCAAGTTCAACAGCAATCTTCATTAATTTACCAACACCGATTTGATCGATGTGAGCAAATGGATCACTCGCGAAAATCTTCTTATCATAGTATTCTTGTAAGAACTTACCAGCATCATCACGTGAGAATCCGAATGTCATTTGTGTTAAGTCATTCGTACCAAAACTGAAGAATTCAGCCTCTTTTGCGATATCATCAGCAGTTAATGCAGCACGTGGAATTTCAATCATAGTTCCAACGCTGTATTCAAGTTCAATACCTGCGTTTTTAATGATTTCATCCGCTGTTTCAACAACCACTTGTTTTACATATTGAAGTTCTTTTAATTCACCAACTAAAGGAATCATGATTTCAGGAACAATCTTCATGCCTTCTTTAGTCACTGCGATTGCTGCTTCAATCACAGCTTGAGTTTGCATCTTCGCAATTTCTGGATAAGTCACTGATAAACGAACACCACGGTGACCTAACATTGGGTTAGTTTCATGAAGTTCATCAATTGTATTTTGTAAAGTTTCAACTTTTAGACCCATTTCTTTAGCAAGTGCTTCGATGTCTTTTGGATCTGTCGGTAAGAATTCATGTAGTGGTGGATCTAAATAACGAATAGTTACGGCGTAACCTTTCATTTCTTTATATAAACCAATAAAGTCTTCTCTTTGCATTGGTAAGAGTTTCGCTAATGCCTTTTCGCGTTCTACTTGATTCTTAGCAACAATCATTTCACGAACTGCAGGAATACGATCTGCTTCAAAGAACATATGTTCTGTACGGCATAAACCAATACCTTGTGCACCATAACCATAAGCGACTTTCGCATCCCTTGGGTTATCAGCATTTGCTCTAACCTTTAATGCTCTATATTTGTCAGCCCATGCCATAAGTGTTTCGAAATCTTTAGAGAATGTTGCATCTTGAGTATCTACTTTTTGACCATAGATCTTACCAGTAGAACCGTCTAATGAAATCCAATCACCTTCGTGGAAGATTTCACCATTCACTTCAAATTGTTTTTTCTTTTCATTGACGTGAACTGCACCAGCTCCAGCTACACAGCATGTACCCATACCACGAGCAACAACTGCAGCATGTGATGTCATACCACCTCTTGATGTTAAGATACCAGATGATACAATCATGCCTTCGATATCTTCAGGAGATGTTTCTTGACGAACTAAGATGACAGGAAGACCATCAGCCTTTTTCATTTCTTTCGCACGTTCAGCATTAAATACAACACGACCAGTTGCAGCACCAGGAGATGCATTTAAACCAGTAGCAATCACTTTTGCAGATTGTAAAGCAGCTGGATTGAATTGTGGATGTAGTAAAGCATCTAATTGTGAAGGTTCAACTTTTAATAAAGCTTCTTTTTCAGTTAAAACGCCTTCTTTTACAAGATCAATGGCAATCTTTAATGCTGCTTGAGCAGTACGTTTACCATTTCTTGTTTGAAGCATAAATAACTTACCACGTTCAATCGTGAATTCCATATCTTGCATATCGCGGTAGTGTGCTTCTAGCTTCTTAGCAACATCATGGAATTGGTTGTAAAGTTCAAGATTATCTTCCTTAAGTTCAGAAATTGGTTTTGGAGTACGAATACCAGCAACAACGTCTTCACCTTGTGCATTAAATAAGTATTCTCCATATAATTCATCTGTACCATCGGATGGGTTTCTTGAGAACGCAACACCAGTACCAGAATCATCACCCATATTACCAAATACCATTGCTTGAACGTTAACCGCAGTACCCCATTCATAAGGGATATGGTTTAAACGACGATAAGTATTTGCACGTGGGTTATCCCATGATCTAAATACAGCAGTAATTGCTTCAATTAATTGCACTTTTGGATCTTGTGGGAATGGTTCGCCTTTTAATTCTAAATATTTAGCTTTGTATTGACGAACAAGTTCTCTTAAATCATTGGCATCTAGTTCAGTGTCAAGTTCAACACCTTTCTTATGCTTCATTTCTTCTAATAATTCTTCGTAGTTGTCTTTACTAATATCCATTACAACATCAGAGAACATTTGCATAAAACGACGATATGAATCAAAAGCAAAACGAGGATTATTCGTTAATTTTGCTAATCCTTCAACGGATATGTCATTTAAACCAAGGTTCAAAATGGTATCCATCATACCTGGCATTGATGCTCTTGCACCTGAACGAACAGATACTAGGAATGGATCGTTAGAATCTCCAAATTTTTTACCCGCTTCTTTTTCAGTTGCAACTAATGCTTCATTGATTTGCTCAATGATTTCTGGTGCGATTACTTTTTTACGACGATAGTAATCATTACATGCTTCGGTTGTTACAGTAAAACCTTGGGGCACAGGTAATCCTAACGATGTCATTTCTGCAAGGTTAGCACCTTTACCACCGAGAAGATTACGCATGGATGCATTGCCTTCTTTAAACAAATATACAAACTTTGTCATGGTCAATTCCTTTCTATAATTAAATTTTTTATATTAACCGTTTCATGATGAAACTCTTGTAACCAAACTATATAATTCATTTTTAGGTTTCTTTTGACCCACAACATTAGCGAATGGAAGATGAACCATTCTTGAGTCACGAACACCCACACAAACACCATAAATATCTTGGTTTAATAAATCAATCGCATATGAACCCATTCTTGAACCTAAGATACGATCTTCGGGACATGGTGAACCGCCACGTTGGATATAACCTAAAACTGTTGCTCTTGATGAAAATCCACTTTCTTCAGAAATTTCTTTAGCAAAAGCATGAACATCGATAATTTTCTCAGTAATCACGATAATAGCATGTCTTCTACCTTGTGCTTTATGATCTTTAAGCTTTTTGATAATAGCTTTCTTGTCCATTGGATTTTCGGGTGTAATAATAAATTCAGCCCCACCGCATATACCGGCAAATAATGCTAAATCACCTGAATATCTTCCCATCACCTCAACAATGCTGCATCGTTGATGAGAAGTTGAAGTATCTCTTAATTTATCAATGGCATCAACGATAGTTTCAACAGCTGTATAAAAACCTATCGTATAATCGGTTCCTGCAATATCATTATCAATCGTTCCGGGTAAACCTATCGTTTTAATTCCCAGTTTTGATAATTCCATGGCACCACGATAAGTTCCATCTCCACCAATAACAATTAATGCATCAATCTCACGCTTTTTTAAATTTTCAACAGCTTTTAATCGCACTTCCTCTTGTAAAAACTCTTGTGAACGTGCAGTTCCAAGAAATGTCCCGCCTAATGATAACATACCAGAAACACTGTGTGAATCAAGTAAATCCATTTGATCTTGAACTAATCCTTGATAACCATCTTTAATCCCGTATATTTCATGGCCACTGCTAATTCCAGCACGAACAACTGCACGGATTGCTGCATTCATTCCTGGAGCATCGCCACCAGAAGTTAATACGCCAATTTTCATCGTTTTATTCTCCTTTGAACAAGCGTACATCGACCATATTATATCATATATAATCAATATTTTGAATGGTGTTACCTGTAAACCTATTATGAAATCGTTTTTATCGAACTATAAAAAGCACAATTTGCAAATCTGTGATAGAATGATGATGGAAAAATGTGAAAGTATGGTGAAAAAACATGAAAAATTTAGTCGGAGCAGCACTTCTTGGACAATCGGGTGGTCCAACTTCAGTCATAAATGCGAGTGCAGCTGGTGTATTTCTTGAAGCATTAAAACAGGAAAATATTACTGAAGTTTATGGAGCCGTCCATGGTATCAAAGGTATTTTGCATGAAGATTTTTATGATATTAAACAAGAAGATATCGAACAATTAAAACTTCTAAAAAATACACCTTCATCTGCCATTGGAAGTGTGCGTTATAAACTTAAAAACCCTAAAGTTGATAACTCAGAGTATCAACGTTTACTCGAAGTATTTATAAAATATAATATTCGCTATTTTTTCTATAATGGCGGAAATGATTCCATGGATACTTGTAACAAAATTAGTAAATTCTTTAAAAAATCTGGATTCGATTGCAACGTCATCGGTGTACCTAAAACAATTGATAATGACTTGAATGGAACAGATCATTCTCCAGGTTATGCGAGTGCTGCAAAATATGTTGCAACCACATTGATGGAACTCTATCATGATGCAACTGTTTATGATACACAAATGGTTACAATCGTTGAAATCATGGGACGTAATGCAGGTTGGTTAACGGCTTCTGCTGCTTTAGCTCAACTAAAAGGTCAGGGTCCAGATCTCATCTATTTACCAGAATTGCCTTTTGATTTTGATGATTTCTTTGTTCAAGTACAAAAACTAATTGCTGAAAAGAATAAGGTTATTGTTGCTGTCAGTGAAGGAATTAAAACAAAAGATGGTAAATATATTCCTGAGTTATTCCAAGAACTTAAAAAAGATGCGTTTGGGCATGCACAATTAGGTGGAACTGCACAAGTTCTTGCCGATGAAATCCAAAAACGTACAAAAGCGAAAGTTCGCGCAATTGAATTTTCACTTCTACAAAGATCTTCAGCTCATTTAGCTTCTAAAGTCGATGTTGAAGAAGCATTTAAATCTGGTCAAAAAGCCGTGAGAGCAGCCATCAATGGAACCACTGATAAAATGATTGGTTTTAAACGTATTTCAAGTTATCCTTATAAGATAAAATATGTTTTACTCCCACTGAAATTAGCAGCAAACCATGAACAAAAAGTTCCGATTGAATGGATTTTACCCGATGGTAAAGGCATGACTCAAGAATACATTGATTATGCGCTCCCATTGATTCAAGGTGAATCAAAAGCACCGCTTGTTGATGGTCTTCCTCATTTTGCAAAATTAAAGAAAATCAGAGTAGAAAAGAAATAAAATATGAAAGCCAACCCATTTAGGATTGGCTTTTTTTATGCGGATTAACATGGACCATACAATGAATAACTTCAGGAAATAAATTTTCCACATGATGATGCACTTTCTCCGCAATATGATGTGCCTCTTTTAAAGTTAGGCTTGACAGAACACCGATTTCAACATCTACATATTGTTGGGTCATATGATTTCTCACCTTTAAATCATCAATAGATAGAACTCCATCAACTTTAAATATTTCATCATAAACCTTTTGAACATCTTCTTGTTCAGGGGCTTGATCCGTTAAATAAGAAATAGATTCTTTCAGTATTTGAATAGCTAATTTGAGAATAAAGCCTGCGATGACAATCGAAGCTATATAATCAAAATAAATTAGACCAAATTGTGCAATCGAAAGACCAATAAGTGAACTTAGTGTGGCATAAACATCAAGCAAATGATTTTTTACATCGGCTTTAATTGTTGGACTATTGGTTTTTCTACCCGCTTTTGTATACAGAAATACAATACCTAATTTGATAACTAGCGATATAAATGCAATCAATACTGTGTAACGGAGTGGTACTACGATAGTCTCGCCATTTATAAAAAATTCTATGATTGACACAATACCTGAAATAAAAATCCATCCAGCGGTTACTGTAAAGATGATACCTAATAAAAAATATGCAAGGCCTTCAAATTTTTCGTGTCCATAAGGGTGATCATAATCAGGTTTTTTTGTGGAGATTCGAAGTGCCAATAACATCATGACACTAATCAATACATCGGATGCTGAGTTTAATCCATCACTAAAAAGTGCTTGTGCATTCCCAAGATAACCAAAGATTAACTTTAAAAGGGCAAGTGCGATATTCGCCACCAGCCCAATTCTAATTGCAGTTAAAATTTGCTTTCTTTGTAATGTTTTCATCAGTTGATTTTTTGAACCCGTATGGTAGTTTCGGCTGGTGCTTTTCCAATGCCAAAATCAAAACCGGACAAGAGTGGATACTCATTAAGATGTGTTTCGAATTCGTCATCCAAACTTAAGTAATTATAATATTGAACACCAATATGTAAAATCAATTTAATTAATTGTTTAACATCATAAACAGTTTGTAAGCGAATATCATAAAATTGAACGGATTCATGGTTGTTATAAAACGATAAATCTGCACTAAATTGTTCTAATTCGTTTTCTTCGTACAAATAAACATCATAATTCAATTCAGACAAAAACATACGCTCTAAAAGTGCTTCAGCTTCAATTAAGCGTTGTTCTTGAATCACGCGAAATAGATGTATCGAAACATTTTCTATGAGTTCGTCACATAAAATAGGATCCATTTTTGATCTGAAAAGTCGCTTTAATACACGTATTTGCCCACCAAATAATAATTTATAATCCGCTTCTAATTTTTGTTTTTGTTCTACTGTCCAAGCATCAAAGCGCATAGGTTCACCTTCTTTTTATGTATCAATTCTTCGAATCGATACGATAATATATGATTTCTCTTGCCGATAATCATTAACTCTCATTTTAAAAACCTGAACGTCATTTGTCAAATAATTGAGCAATTTTTGATAAGTATCTGAAAAAATTGTCGCTTCTAATTGTGTGATACCATCATCTAGTTCTACAAATGCCATGGGTTTTCCTTGTTTAGTTTTAATCATTTTAATTTTTTTTATATATGCGAGTACTTCAGCTTCTGTTTTTGTTTCAAATACTGATAAATTGTTTAATCTCTGCTTTTGAACTTCTTCTTGATAGACATTCATGGGTAAGTACTTGAGATTATAGCCTAATGCTTCTTTCTCAAAACTTGCCAATTCTAAAAATGAATATTCTTTCGAATCTTTAATGACGAAATCTGTAATATAACTTTCATAACCAACATCATCCATGCTTTTGTGGTTCATCATCGTTTGATGGTTCATATTAAATCCATCACATGCTCCAGCATGAATCAACATTTCAATGCTTTTCTCATTCAATATTTTTTTCATTCGACGTTTGAAATCTAAAAAATCTTTGAATGGTGCTTTACTTCTTTCTAGTTCAAATTTATCATAAGTTGACTTTCCAATACCTTTAATTGATAGGATAGGCATGTAGATTTTATGATCAATGACTTGATATAAGTCTGTACTGATATTGACATCTGGTGATTCAATTAAAATACCTTGTTTTTTGACTTCAGAAATGTAGTCTAGTGTTAATCCTTCATTCCCAATCACAGATGACATGAGTACTGACATGAAAATTGAGAAAAAGTTTGTTTTTAAATAAGCCATTTGATATGCTACCATAGCATAAGCGACGCTGTGACTTCGATTAAACCCATAATCAGCAAATTTAACAATTAAATCATAAATGTTTGTTGATACTTCTTGACTATAGCCTTTGCTCATACATCGATCTAAAAATCTAAGACGCTCATTTTCCATATAGTCACGATCTTTTTTGGATATACCTCTTCGAAGTAAATCCGCTTCAGAAAGCGTATATCCGGCAAATTCATGCGCAATACGCATGATTTGTTCTTGATAGATGATAATCCCATAGGTGGATTTTAAAATAGGTTCTAAGTCTGGATGCTCGTAAGAAAAAGAATGACCATTTTTCCTTAAAACATAGGTATCAATATTATCCATAGGACCTGGACGATATAATGCTAGAATTGCTACAATATCTTCAAATGTTCGAGGTTTAATTTTTTTTAGAGCTGTACGCATCCCCATGGATTCAAGTTGAAAGATACCGGTTGTTTCAGCATTTGATAATAATGAATAAACTTTTTCATCTTCAAAATCTAAATTGTTTAAATTAACTTTCTTTCCACTTTTTTCAATATTTTTGATAACGTCATCAATCACTGTAAGATTACGAATACCTAAAAAATCAATTTTAAGTAGACCTAAAGATTCAATTTCACTAGCTTCTAGTTGTGTTTGATAAAAATCATGTAGCCCCTTTTGCAGTGGAATATGAAGTGCTAAATTTTGTTTAGATAAAATGATACCTGCTGGATGTGTTCCGGTATGTCGTGGTAATCCTTCAATCGATTTAGCAACTTTTAATAGTCGAACTGTTTCAAAATCTGTTTCATCAACATCATCATTAATCACTCTTTTTATGATACCATTTACCCTTTGTGGATCAATTTTCATAACACGAGCAATATCTCGAATTGAAGAACGAAGTGCGAACGTTCCATAAGTAATAATGGATGCTATGTGCTCTTGACCATAAGTTTTAGCCACATATCGAATCACATCATCTCTACGATTATCCGGAAAATCTAAATCAATATCAGGCATGCTAATACGCGCTGGGTTTAAAAACCGCTCAAAAAGTAAATCATAAGTGATGGGATCAACATCCGTGATTCCCAAACAGAATGCAACCAATGATCCTGCTGCAGAGCCACGACCTGGGCCAACTAAAATATTGTTTGTTTTAGCATACTTAACAAAATCATAGACAATTAAAAAATAATTATCAAATCCCATTTGGTGGATGATTGATAGTTCATAAATTAATCTTTCTTGATATTGTTTTTCATCAGCTTTTGGAATTTTCTTTAAACGCTTTTTTAGTCCTAAAATGGCTAATGATTTCAAATATTCTTCTTGATTTCCACCTTTGACGGGATAAATTGGCATTTCAAATTGAGGTGGATTGAAATCAAAATCAATTTTGGTGATAATTTGACTTAAATTATCAAAAATAAACGGATAATCTGCATACATTGAAATTAAATCATGTTTATTTAAGAATTGGTGGTTACGATCAGAAGATACTTCTTCATTACTTCCACCAATTTTTAATAATGCATCATATGTTTCTTTATCTTCTGAATTAAGATAAGAGGTTTGGTGAGTCGGTAATAATTTAAGTCCTAAACGTTCAGAAAATTCATAGAGTTTAGGTGCAACCTTCATTTCTTGATCAAACGAATCTAAATCAAGTCCAATATATAAATGATTCAAAAATGATTGGTAAGTTTTTAAAGCACTAAAAGCTTTGTCTAATTGATCATTTATAATCCATTGATCGAGTGATGATTCTCTACCACCTGTTACAAAAAACAATCCTTCTTGATAATCTTTTAAATCCTGAAGTTCTAATGGTTTTTCAATCCGCAATAATTGTAATTTTAAAAGATTTTGGTAGCCTTTTTCGTTCATTACATAAATAAAAAAATGTGTAGACGATAATTCCTCTTGTATGGGTAACTTTAAACCCAAAACGGGTTTGATGTCATACATTTTGGCATACTTAAAAAGGCTCATTAGCCCATAAAGTTGGTCGTCTGTGCATGCGACAAAATCATATTCATTTTGTTTTGCATGGTAAATCAATTGTTCCATAGGAATCGTTGATTTTAAAAGACTATATGAACTTTGAAGATTGAGTATACCAAACATATAGAATCACCTAGTCTTATTATAACAAGTTAAGTGTGTCAGCGCATAAAAAAAATGCTCTAACGAGCATTTCTTCTAATTAAAATTTAGCGAAGCCTTCGCCGAACGCAATACAAACTTCTTCTTCATCTGAACTTGGTGTTGAATTAACTTTCAAACCAGTATCATAAAGATTTGCTCCTGCTTCTTTCGTGCGTTCGATCCAAGCATCCATCCATTCGCCTTCGCCCCAACCATAGGAACCGAATAATGCGACTTTTTTACCTGAAAGTGATCCCTCGATTTCAGCAAAGAATGGTTCAAATTCATCTTCTTCTAGAGTTTCTACACCCATCGATGGGCAACCAAATACAATTTTGTCAAAATCAGCAACTTCACCGGGTTCAACAGCGTCTACTGTACGATAATCAACGCTTGCTCCTGCATTTTCAAGACCTTCTTTAATCTTTTCAGCCATAATTTCTGTGTTACCTGTGCCACTCCAATAAACCAATAATACATCAGCCATATGTTAATTACTCTCCTTTAAGAACATTTTTACGTAGTCATTATAATGTAATAAATGGTGTTTGTCAAAACATATGTTTTACTTCTTTAAAGTATATAAAAATACAAGTTGATAACCCAATGATTATTATAGTGATAACTGGGATAAAATGTTTGATGGGAATGAAGGTTTCAACAGATAAAATAGTGATTAAGCGGTCTTTTATAACATAATTCCCGCGTTCATCACTTACAATATAAGTGACGATGACACTTCCGGCATTCGAGGTATCTACAACTTGAGGATAATAAATAATCTTTAAATTTTGTGTGTTATCGTTGGCGTGTACACCCTCAAAAAAATCAATCGTTTCATATTGATTAACTACTAAATTATCAAAAGTAATACTCGGTGACTCATAATCTACGATAATGAACTCCAGTGTTTCTTTCGTCTCATTTCCAGTCATATCTTTTAAAACAAAAATGATTTGATATAAACCAAATTGATATTGATCAACTTCACCTATGATGATAACATCATCTTTTGTCAGTGTATCATGATTATCGCTTACCTGATCAACATATGACAAATAATCAATTGGTAATCCTCGGTATGGATAATCGATAACTTCATTGACTTTCAATTTGATTTTAGGTGGTTCAATATCCATAATCATAACATCAACAATGAGTGTAGTTTCGTGATCAGACGGATCAATGACTTTGACTTTTAAGGGATATATTCCGACATTTAAATAATCGACTAAAAAATCATCAATAAGAAATTTAAGATCTTCTGAATCATCGTATTGATCTTTAATCTCAAAATATGGTCGATAATTAATCGGTTTAAACTGTGTAATCAGAATTTCTTGAATAAGTTTGATTTCTGGAACAGTATGGTCGATAACTTCTAGATATGTTGCCAATACTGCTTGGTTTTTCGCTTCATCAGCGGCTTTTATGGTTATTAGATATTTTCCAACTTTATCCATATGAAATGATCCAATAATCTCAAGTTTAATGTTTTCTTTAACTGAAAAATCATCTACTATCAATAGATGTTCATCAAATAAAGGGATTGGATCAAATACATTAAAAACGAGTGGTTTAATCATTATGATTGTGGGTTTTTGTTGATCAGTTACTTTGAGACTAATGTCAATCTTTGTGGTATTACTTGATGAATCCGAAACTTGATAAGTTACAAGATAAGATCCAATCACATTCGTATTAATTGAACTTAATATTTCAATGTTTTCAGTCGTTAATTGATCATAATTATCTTCAATTTTCAAAACTAACTGTTCCAAAATGTTTGAAATATCTTTAGATTGATAAGGAATATCCGGGCGTTCACTCGATATGATTAAAATTGGAGGTGTCTGATCTATAACCTCAATTGTAGTCATCATGATTTGTTCATTACCACTTTGATCAACCGCTATGATTTTTAGTGGATATATCCCAATTATTCTTTGTTCAAAAACAATCGATTGAACATTAACGGCTAGAAATGTGTCGTAGTTATCAATGACTGAAAAGTAGGTTTGCCATGAAAAAGTGTGATTGACATCATGTTTTAAAGGTTTTATCAATATAATTTGTGGTGGTACATCATCATAGAATTCAACCCATGTCATTCGACTAGTTTTATTCCCACTTAAATCTTCAACTTGATAAACAATGGGATATATCCCAATTTTTGTATCAATAACCTTGCTTGTATCAATGTTAATCTTCAGCAAATCTTCTAGATCATAATTATCAGAAGCTCTAAACCCATTCATTAGATTGGGCATTTTTTCACCAATTCTCACCTTCAGTTCTGGAACACTCAAAATGATTGGAGGAATGTCATCAATGATTTTGATACTAATCGTCATAATTTTTCGAATATCGTAATCTGGAAAATATGCTTCAATTTTATGTGTATATGTTTTAACAATACTTGTATTGATCGTCGATAAAAACGTTCTTTCAACGCCATCAATTCTATAAATCACTTCTGCATTATCGATATGAAAGCCATCAATAAATAAGTCCGCTTCAATTTCATTTAAAGCTGTTATAAAATCACCATGCAAAGGTACCACGATTTCAGTATGACTCCATATCACGTTTGATGATAAAGATGTAAATAAAAATCCTAACCAAACAAAAAAAGACATCCAATCACCTCTATCTTATGATAGATAATTTGAATGTCTTTTACTTCTTAAATAATTTTTGTTTCTAATTCGTGCTCTTTTTCACGGAAAAATTGATTTCGATAGAGTTCAAAATATGAACCACGTTTTGCGAGTAACTCTTCATGAGTTCCCATTTCGATGATTTTCCCCATATCTAAAACGATGATTTTATTCGCATTAATAATCGTAGATAAACGATGTGCTACAATAAAACTTGTTCGATCTTTCAATAATGTCTCAGTAGCTCTTTGAATGACTTCTTCTGATTCAGAATCAATGGATGAAGTCGCTTCATCCAAAATCAAAACTCTCGGATCAGCCAAAATTGCACGAGCAAATGAGATTAACTGTTTTTGTCCGACTGAAAGTAAATTACCGCCTTCACCAACATGTGTTAAATAGCCTTGATCTAAATGTTTTACAAAATCGTCAACACCCACAATTTTTGAAGCTTCAATCACTTCTTCATCGGTTGCATCCAAACGCCCATATCGTATATTTTCTAAAACATTAGTACTAAATAAATGCGGGCTTTGAAGCACATAGCCTAAGCGCTTATGAAGCCAATGAAGATTTCTCTCACGATAGTCTTTGCCATCAATCAAAATTGATCCTTCAGTAGGCTCATAAAATCTTGATAACAAATTAATGATTGTTGTTTTACCAGATCCTGTGTGACCAACTAAAGCCACGCTTTCCCCAGCTTTTACGGTTAAATTAAAATCAGATAATATATCTTCGTTTTCTTTGTAGAAAAATGATACATGTTTAAATTCGATGTTACCTTTCAACTCTTCCCAGTTTTCAAGTTTATCATGAAATAAAGTTCCATAAATTTCTTCCACTTCTTTAGAATCTTTAATATCTGGTTCTGTTTCAATTAAACTAATAATCCGTTCTGCAGATGCTTGAGCATTTTGAAAATCTGAAACAATTCGTGATAGTGACATAATGGGTTCAAAGAAATTAACTGTATATGCGATAAACATTTGCAGTGTCCCAATCGTAATCAGCGCTTCAAAGAATAATAAATAATACGAACCTTGAACCATTGTAGTTGCTACTGCGGTATATGATAAAACAAGTAAAATTGATGAAAATAATGCTGAAGAAATGACCGCTTTAATACTTGATCTTTTCAGTGATCTTGCTGTGCTTTCAAATTCTTGATAATTACTCTCTTCGATACTCAAACTTTTTGTGGTCTTAGCACCTAGAAATCCTTCGTTGTATTGAGCTGTTAATTGTGAGTTATATTTTCTAGCATTCCGATGTTGATGTAAAATCTTTTTCCTAAAGAAATAGGTTACTAAAAACATAAGTGGTAAAACCATCGTCACAATTAATGCAAGTTTAAAGAATGTAGCATATAAAATAATTAAGATGAAAATCATTGATAAAAATGCCCAAACAAGATCGACTAATCCCCAAGAAATGATGAGTGATAAACGTCTTGCATCTGAAGTCATTCTTGCCATTATCCACCCATGAGGTGTTTTATCGTAATATGAGAATGAAAGTCTTTGTAAGTTTTTAAATGCTTGTCTTCTAAGTTCAAAACTTGTTTCAGCTTCAATAATCCCTGCCTGATAAATAAAACCCCAAACAGCTAAACCAAAACCTGCAGCTAATAAGATATTAGCAACAACAAAGTATGGCCATGTTCCATATTCACCTTCAATAAAGAAAGTGTCAATCGCGTAACGATTGAGTAATGGAATCATCGCATCTAAAAATGCTAATATTCCGGAAAACATCATGAGCAAAAACATCCGTTTTTTTGATTTAAAAATAACGGAAATAATTTTCTTCCATGTCCCTAATTTTACTTTATACTCATTATCTTGAACATCATCATGCATGTGACTCACCTTCTTTCAAAAGTGCTTCAAACTCGTGTTCAAGTTTACCTTGGATATCCCAAAGTTTACGGTATAACCCACTTTGCTTACTAAGTTCTGCATGGGTTCCAATGGCTTGAATTTGACCTTGATCTAACACAATAATTTGATCCGCTTCTTTTGCTGTTGTAATTCTATGGGTGATAATAATAGTGGTTTGTTTAGACTCTTTGTTTTGTAATGCTTCGCGAATCATCGTATCTGTCTTTGTATCAACTGCACTTAAAGCATCATCAAAAATTAAGATAGGCTTATCAGCAACAAGTATTCTAGCAATCGCTACTCTTTGTTTTTGTCCGCCAGATAAAGTCGTACCTTTTTCTCCAACAATTGTGTCATAACCTTGTTTAAATGTTTTAATATCTTTTTCTAAAGCTGCGATATTAGCTGCTCTAAATACACGATCTTTATTGACATCTTTATGTGCAATCGCAATATTTTCAAATACTGTTTTCGAGTAAAGGAAAGGATCTTGTAATACGACACCAACTTCTTGACGTATGTGTTTCTTTCGAATATCTCTTAAAGAAATTCCATCAATGAAGATATCTCCACCTTGATAGTCATACATCTTTAAAAGTAAATTAATAATAGTTGATTTCCCGCTACCAGTTCGACCAATAATTGCAACCGTTTGCCCACTCTTAATGTGAAAGCTAACACCTTTTAGCAAGTGTTCATTGGTATCCGAAAACTTAAATGATACATCCTTAAATTCAATGTCACCTTTAATTTGAGGTTCCGAAGTCCCATCAATTAAGTATTCACTAGGCATTTCAAGAATTTCATTAATACGATCTGATGCGACCAAAGCTTTGCCAAAATCGTTAATAATCCGTCCTAATCCTCTGACTGGCCATATTAACATACCAACTAGGGATAGAGATGCAATCACATCTGCAGCATCCATGGTTTGTCTTTGAACAGAAAACACGCCAATAGCGATGATGACTAAATATTGAGAGATACTCATGAAATCCATAGATCCCCAATAGATGGCAACAATTTTGTTAGCACGCTTTAATTGGTCACGGTATTTTGTATTTTTATCTTCCATTTTAGTAATTTCAAATGCTTCATTCGCAAATGCTCTTACGACTTTTGAACCTGCTAAATTTTCTTGAATGACATTCATCATATCTGCTTCAGTATCTTCGATTTTTTTAAATATTTTATCAACTTTGACGAAGTATATAATTGATGAAGTTGCAATAAATGGCACAATCGAAAGTGAAATCCAAACCATTGTAGGGTTAATTCGAATCAATTGATAGGCTCCAAAAAAGAGTGTTGCTCCCAAATGGACAATATCAAGCGTACGTGTAGCTAAAAAGTTTGTCGTTGTTTCAACATCTGAGGTAACTCTTTGAATCAAATCACCAGTATCTGTATTGTTATGGTATTGATAACTTAGATCTTGAATATGTTTATAGAGTTTCATGCGCATTCTTTCAGCCATGGATTCTAACAGTGAACCTTTCGCCCACATTTCAACAAATCGCAATGAAAATCTAAATACTTGTAAAATTAGAAGCGATAAAGCAATTCTTAATACAATCTCCATAATGTCTGTTGATTGTTCAAAAAATGCAATTAAAAAATTTGGTAGGTGAACAACACCGACCACTATATTTCCATCAGCAATTCCTGGATGAGAAAGTAGCGTTTTAATTAAATACTGAGTAAACAAGGGTACATTCGAGTATGTCCATTGATGAATAATTGTTAATAATCCTGCAATGAAAAACAGCATGGAAAATCCCTTGGCTAAGCGCAATAGTTTTCTTGTTCTCATGCACACACCTCCTAGCCTTTATTAGTATATAATGAATATAACAGAGTGTCAATGTAATAAAGCAAAAAGAAAAGGCTCATCGCCTTTTTTTATTGAAATTATGATGATTTTGTTAAAGTTTTTTGTACGATAAACCATTGATGAAGTGTTTGATGTGCTTCTTTATAATAGAAATGTTGACCAAATAAGGCAGCTGCATCTTTATAAATATAAGAAAGTGTATGATAATTATCAGTTAATAAATATCGATTTGTTAAAAGTTCTCTAAGATAAGAAAGTACACATTTTGTGTCATTGAAATGTTTAAATTCAATATATCTAAAAATTAATCTGTCTGATCTTTTAGAAAATACAAATGATTCCTTTTGTTGTATGATGCCCTTAATATCATCTTCACGGTGAAGATGATCAAGTGACATGATGTGAAGAATTAACCACTTCTCATGCGAATCTATATAAGATTGGGAAAGAAAAAGAGATTTCTCGTAATTACCAGAATGATAATAGCATAGTGCCAAAATATAGGATCTATCCATTGAATCCATGGCTGGAATTTTATTCAATCTTTCCTCGATTTTTTCAATGTTATGTTGGCTTGTTTTATATACAAAATATTCAATTTGAGTCTTATAAAGTTGATCAAATGCATGCATTATTTGTAAGTTTGACACATATTGATGGTACACTTTTTCTACTTCAGATGGCCTCATTAAACCGATGACACATTTCAAACGATACTTTAATTTGATTGATTCAATTAATATATTTTCTTCTTCTGTTTTGGGAATAAGTTTGATCACTTCATAAGCATCTAAAAATCTTTCTTCTGAAATTAAAATGATCGTAACGCATGTGAAAAATAAAATAATTTCATCATTTAATAAATTGGGAATATATGACTTTAAGTTCTCATAATAAGGTTTAATTTTATCAAATTGATTTGAAGATACATAATGTGCCATTACAAAAAGAAAAGACTGATGATTTTGTTTTTGTTTATATTGATTAAGGAGTTCTTCTTCAATCTTTTCATCATGATGTAATGATAAAAACACTTGGTTTATTTGATGATGATAATTGTGGTCATAATTGTGTTGATCAAATTTCATTTTTAGTCGTTCTTCAAAGAGCTTTATATACTTCATATTTGGTTTAATCAAGTTATTCTCTAGTTTTGATAAGTAAGAAATGCTTATCAAATTCTCAGCGGTTTCTTCTAAAGTCATATTAAGTTCTTTTCTTCTAAACTTCATTGCGGATCCCAATGGGAGTGTCTCAAATGAACGCTGTGTTTTTCTGTAGTTCAGTTGTTTCTTAATCTGTTGTAATTGTATGTACATTGTTGATTCTCCTTTTTAAAATAATTATAGCCACAAATGTTTTTTTAATGAACGAATACATACATAAAAAAGGCGATTTGTACGCCTTTAACTTTGAAATTTTAATCAGTTTTTCTCAAAAAAAATATATTTTAAATTTTCGTCTTTTTTTCATAACCACAAATTTCATAAAGTGGACATTCTTGGCATTTGGGTACACGAGCTAAACAGTGGTATCTTCCGAAAAATATCAATTGATGATGCAACTTTGTCCATACACTTTTAGGAAACTTTTTCATTAATTTATGTTCTATTTCTAAAACTGAATCCTCTTTTTTTGCAAGCTTAAGTCTGATTGAAACTCTCGCAACATGCGTGTCAACTGCAAGTGCAGGAATGTTAAATGCATTCGATAACACAACATTTGCAGTCTTTCTTCCAACTCCGGGCAAAGCCTCAAGCTTCGTACGTTCATTCGGAACTTCATCATGATACTTATGATGAATCTCATTTGCAAGAGCAATAATGTTTTTGGCCTTATTTCGATAAAGTCCAATTGTTTTTAATATATGTTCAACATCACTTATGTTAGCTTCGGACAAGCTTTTTGGATTTGGATATCGTTTAAACAATGTTGGTGTCACTAAATTAACGGCAACATCAGTCGTTTGTGCAGATAACACAACAGCAACAATGAGTTCAAATGTATTTTGATGATGGAGTTCAACATGCGCATTTGGAAACATTTGATCAAGCACTTGAAGAATCTTATCTGTTTTTTGACTCATTTTATTTTTTTGAATATTTCATCAAGTGCCTGATCGACATCTTGATCAATTTCAATTTTCTTTGGAATTTGTTGAGTCAAAATCTTTTCAACATATTTCACACTCATACGGTCTTGTGCCGAATCAATGGCTTCTATAATTGATTGGTGGGCATAAAGTTGATTATCATACCATTGTCGTATCATTTCAAGTTCATAAGGCATTAAAAGTCTTCCTAAACCTTGTTCAAACCGTTTAATTGTCGCAGAGACTTCATTTTCTGTAAGTGCACGTTTTTTTTCAAGTTCATCATTTTTAAACAATTCTTGAATTTTATCAAATGTTAAATTAAGGTCAAATACTTCTCGCTCTTTACCGTCTTTACTTTCAAGATCGATGGTCATGAACCCTTTTGAAAGCAATTTATCTATAATACTGCCAATTTCATTTATTGAATATTCAACACGACGATTAATCGCATTTATGCTAAATGTATGACGCTTTTTATAAATTGAAAAAAGAGCAAGTAAAACTGTCATTTCTTGCATGGTTAAATCTAACCTTTTATATTCTTTAATCAATATCCTTTCCATGGATAAATCATATTCTTCATATAATCTTTTAAGCATCATAACTCCCCTTTTTTAAGGCATCTTCTGCAGCATGTTGTTCTGCTTCTTTTTTTGTTTTCCCTTGACCAATTCCAAGAATAATATGTTGATCTAGTTTCACGACAGCCTCAAAAAATTTATCGTGAGATGGACCAGTTTCCTTCACAATATGATAGCTAATATTACGTTTAGCACCACTTTGAATTAATTCTTGTAAAATCGATTTATAATCTTTGATATTCCACATCGCGTTCAAATGTGGAACAATGAGTTTTTGGAACATTTTTTGAGCGTATTTAAATCCTAAATCTAAATAAATTGCGCCAAAAAATGCTTCAAAAGCATCTGCAATCATAGCATCATTCGCACCTTTTTGTTGCTCTCCACGACCTAATCGTAAATAATCTTTTAACTTAATCTTATTTGCATAAATCACTAACGCTTCTTCACAAACAGCTTGAGCTCTTCTTTTTGTCATCGTGCCTTCATCTTTTAAATTTTCTTGATATAGATAGTCACTCATTAAAAGTTCAATGACTGCGTCACCTAAAAATTCTAAAGTTTCGTTCTTTTCAACTTGATTTTCATTCGCATAAGAAGAGTGAGTTAGAGCTCTTTCATATAATTCAATATTTTTATAGGGAATACCCAGCATTTCTAAGATTGCAATCATGCATGAACCTCTTCTTTTTTCTCGAGTATTTCAGCAACTTTTTGAATAACTTCTGCTTCAACCATTTCTTTTGCTTGACGAATGCCATTGTAAAAACCATTTGTTTTTGAAGCACCTTGTGCTTTAATAACAATTCCATCAAGACCCATGAGTAGTGCACCACCAATTTCAGATGCATCCATAGATTTTTTAAAGTTTGTTAAAGCTTTTTTCATAAATAAAGCTCCAATTTTTGAGATTAGTGTGCGCTTGATTTCACGTTTTAAGATCATTCCCATGCCTTTGGCTGTGCCTTCAATAGTCTTCATCACGATATTCGCCGTAAACCCATCACTAATTAAAATATCTGCATCTGTCGTAAATATTTCTTTGGGTTCTAAATTACCAATGAAATTAATATGAGGATTCTCTTTGAACAACTTGAATGTTTCTTTATCGAAATCACGACCTTTTCCATCTTCGGTTCCGATATTAATTAATGCAACTTTAGGATTATCGCGATGAAGCACGCGATTCGCCATAATCGATGCATAAATAGCATATTCTTCTAAATGCTCAGGCTTAAAATCAACATTAGCTCCTGCATCAAGCAAAATTCTTCCTCTTCCATCATACGTCGGTAAAATCGGTGCTATAGCTACCCTTTTCATACTTGGCATACGTCTCACGATGAAATGGCCACCTACGACTAATGCTTGTGTAGGACCAGCACTTACAATCGCGTCCGCTTTTTTATCTTTGACAGCTTGCATTGCGAGAAACATTGAAGCTTCTTTATTTGTCCGATATTGTTTGATGGGATCCTTTTCACCCATTTCTAAAAAATAGGGTGTATGAACAACCGTTAATCTTGGATGTTTTGCTAAATAGGGTGCCATTTTGTTCTCATCGCCAAAGAGAATGATTTCGATGTTATCAAACTTTTCTAGTGCTAGGAGTGAGCCCTTGACCATTGGCTCTGGAGCGTAATCGCCGCCCATTCCGTCAACTGCTATTCGAATCATAGTTATACCTCACTTTTATTTACTCATTATATCATAATTTCATATCTTCATGAATGAAGCGATTAAAGTATCGATACTTTGGATTTGTTTTGAAATCTTTTTGATCAAGTAATTTTAGAACTTCTTTTTGCGCTTGTAAAAGTAATTCATAATCATGCTGAAGATCCAAAAACTTAAAATTAGGAAATCCGCTCTGTTCGATGCCGATAAAATCACCTGGACCCCTTTGTTTTAAATCAAATTCACTCAACTTAAATCCATCTTGAGTTTTCTCTAGAACTTCAAGTCTTTCATTATCTTCTCCGTTAGAGACAAGATAACATACACTCTTCAAATGACTCCGACCAACTCTACCTCTAAGCTGATGAAGTTGGGCTAATCCAAAACGCTCAGCAGAAAAGATTGCCATCAAAGTTGCAGTTGGTAAATCAATCCCAACTTCTACCATCGAAGTTGATATTAAAATACTACCCGGTGATTCAATGAATGATTTCATAGACCACTCATTCTTTTCTTTTGTTTGTTCGCCGTGAAGGATAAAAAATTGATTAAATCCTTCTTTTGTTAACCATTCACTAACAGTGTCAATGTTATCCCCAATTAATTCTGAATGGATTGCAGGAACTACTAAAAAGACATGCTCTTTTTGATTAATAGCAAGTCTTATGCCGTCAATCAATAATTGAATTTGTGTTTTATCGATGAGAATGGTATCGATCAATTTTCTTTGTTTTGGCTTTTCTTTGATTGCACTTACATGAGAATTTCCATATAAAATCATGGCTAACGTTCTTGGAATTGGAGTTGCAGTCAAATATAAAACATCTTTATGTTGAGCTTTATCAATGAGTTGTTGTCTCGCTTCTACTCCAAATTTGTGCTGTTCATCAATAATGACTAAACCTAATGATTTGAATTTCACATCATCTTCAATCAATGCGTGTGTCCCAATCACAATATCATAGTGATTTGTTTCAAGATCATATTTTTCTTTTTCTTTATATTTGGTACTGCCTGTTAGACGTAAAATATTAAAATCTTTGATCATATTTGAAAAAAATTGATAATGCTGATTCACAAGTAATTCAGTAGGCGCCATAAAAGCTACTTGTTCTCCTGCAGTCATAATCGCATAAGCAGCGAGTAAACTTACAATAGTTTTCCCTGAACCTACATCACCTTGAATTAAGCGATAAGAAGCTACATTCTTTTTGAAATCTCTAAAAATATCATTTACGGTATCTTTTTGATCTTTTGTTAATTCAAATGGTATTTGATCAATAAAAGACCTAACACGCGTAATGTCATATACTTTAGGTTCGCGAAAAATTTGATTTGGCCGGTTTGCCATCCAGCGGAGTTGAAGAAAAAAGGCTTCTTCAAACTTTAACCTTGCTTTAGATAGATAAAGATCATTTTCGTTTTGAGGTAAATGAATTTTATGATAGGCTTGACTTCTAGAAATATAATTTAAAGGTTGATAAATATGTTCAGGTATAATTTCATATATTGCATCATCATTATTTTGATATATTTCATGAATAATATGTGTGATGGTTTTATCATAGATCCCTTCGAGCCCATAAATCGGTTTTATTTCAGTTCGTTTTTCTGGTTTCGTTATCGATGAAACATTGATTTGATGGTAATAAAGATTATACAATCCTTTGATGACAACCTGATCACCCTTTTTAAAAGATTGAACTAGATATCCCTTCCCAAAAGCAACAATATCAATCATTTCATGATCAATTTGACATTTAAATGTCACTCGTGGTGTCTTCCCATATCGATTCAATGATAAGTCTGATGAAATGACACATTCAATAGTGATGGTGTCTTTATGTTTCGCATCTTTCAAATCTGTTAATGAAAAATTTTCATAACTCTTTGGCACACACAAAAGAAGGTCATAAATTGACCAAATACCATGTTTACGAAACTGTTTTATTAATTGTGGACCGACACCTTTAATGTCTTCAAGCTTTTTTACCATAAAATCCTTTCGAATGAAAAAGCCATGATTATGGCTTTATTGGTATGCTTTTTGTTGTAAAAAAAGATCAGCTAAAACGATGGCTACAGCATTTTCTAAAACAATACCCGCACGTCTAACAATCGCGGCATCATGTCTGCCTTCAATTTTCAAACTTTCAACTTTTTGATGTTTAAAATGATATGTATCTTGATTTACACCCACTGAAGAAGCAGGTTTCATAAATACACGGATGATTAAATCGTTTCCATTAGTTATGCCACCATTAATACCACCGCTATGATTGGTTTTTGTTTTTCCATCTTCACTGATAATACAATCATTAAATTTACTACCTAAAAGATCAATTCCTTTAAATCCGATACCAAATTCAACACCTTTAACCGCTGGTATAGAAAATAGCATTTGCCCAACAAGTGATTCGACTTTACCAAAAAATGGCTCACCTAAACCAGGATCAACTCCTATAACTTTTAGCTCAATGATTCCACCAACAGATTCTTTTTTGGCGATGATATCTTCGAGATATTCATCTAGTTTAGATAAATCCTTACATTCACCAACTTGGATAAGGTCATGACTCAATGTATAAGGTAACATCATTTTAGCAAATGAACCTGCAATGACAAGAGGAGCTGTTAATCTTCCTGAAAATCGACCTCCACCTCGATAATCTTGAAATCCTTTATACTTGTGTTGGCTAACAAAATCTGCATGCCCAGGTCTTGGATGATGAATCAAATTTTCATAATCTTTTGATTGAGTATCCAAATTCTCAATCATCACATGAATTGGTGAACCTGTTGTATAACCATTGAATACACCTGAAGTTATTTGATACATGTCAGGTTCTATTCTTTTTGTTGTTCCCAATTCGCGTGGTTTTCTTTTCATTAAATCTTTTTCAATTAACTCATGATCAACTTTAATACCCGCTGGCATACCATCAATCACTATCCCAATAGCTTTTTGGTGTGATTCCCCATAAAGTGTAACCCGGTATAAAGTACCAAAACTATTCACTATAAATCACTTCCTTTAACGCATTCATTAATAAAGTCGTCCACTCAATTTTTCTAGAAAACCAAATTTCTTCACTTTTTAATGCCTGAATGATGAGCATATTTAAACCATTAATCCCTAATTGACTATCCTTCATGATTTGTGTGACAGGTGGATTATATATTAAATCAATCACTATATGATTTTTGACATATTCGCTATCAAGAACTGAATCAAAAACATTAGGATGCGTTCCAATAGGTGTTGTCTGAATATATAAATCAACTTTTTTAGGATTGATTTGGTCATAGGTTATGACTTTATGAAAGAAAGAAGTATCTTCTGCTACCTTTCTAACAACAACCGTTACATCTGCCATTAAATCCATGAGTGCAATATAAACTGATTTTGCAGCTCCACCAGAACCTAAAATATAGACGTTTTTTCCTTTCACGTCGATATGGTGTGTAAGCAAAAGTCCAATAAATCCATCATAATCCGTATTATCGCCAATCACTTTATCGTTTTTAATATAAATAGTATTGACTGCTTGGATACGTTTAGCCTTTGGTGTAAGTTCATCCAAATATTTGCATATTAGTTGTTTATATGGCGTCGTTACATTAAATCCACGATAAATACCTGATCTTAATTGTTTCATTAATCTCGGAAGTTCTTCTTCTTCAATATCAATAAGTTCATAAATCATATCTAAATTTAATTTTTCAGCCATAAACTTATGAATTTTAGGAGATTTACTATAGGCGATATTTTTCCCAATTAAACCGTATTTATTGGTCATGTTGATAAGCCTTCGAAAGATTAAATATTTGATTGATGAAAAGCTCATAATAGGGCCATAATTTTTCATCATTCAGTAAACTCTTTCGTTTAAGTAAAATTTCTCTCTCTCTTTTTTCATCAAAAATGGGTAATTGATTGACTTTTTTATATTCACCAATTAACTTAGATAATTCCATTCTTTTTTTAAAAAGTTCCATCATTTCTTGATCAATTAGATCAATTTGTGTACGATATTTTTCAATTGACATCGATAATACCTCCAAGTTTTTCATAAATCTCAAAAAAATCAGGATAAGATTTTTTCACAACCTCAGCATCTAAAATTGTGATAGATCCTTTAGCTCTTATAGCACCAATAGCAATCGCCATTACGATACGATGATCTTGAAAGCTTGAAAAAACTTGATTTCCTTTAAGTTCTGTTTGACCATAGATTTGCAACATATCATCATTCAGTATTGTTTTAACACCAAATTTATGCAATACATCCATCATAGCATCTAGTCGATTTGATTCTTTAAATTTTAATCTTTCAATGCCTAGAAATGTCGTGATACCTTCACTTAATGCTGCTAACATCATTAAAATTGGACCTAAATCAGGAATTTGGCTTAAATCGATGGTTATGGCTTTTGTTTGAACCGGTTTGATATGGTAAACTCCACTAATTTCATCAAATTCAATAAGGCCGCCCATTTCACTAATAATATCAACAATTTTTTTGTCGCCCTGAATACTCTCTTGATTTAAGCTATATAAATCAATATGCTTTCCTATGGTTGCTGCGACCATCCAAAATGCTGCTTGTGAATAATCACCTTCGACAAATATTTCAGTTGGATGAAAATTTTGATTTCCTGGAATATAAATGACTTGATGTTCATATTTCACTTGAATCCCAAATTTTTGAAGTACGTCAATTGTCATCAATATGTAATCGTTTGATTCAATCGGTGGTATTAAGATTATTTTCGAATCACCTTTTAATAATGGTAATGCAAAAAGTAATCCAGAAACAAATTGAGAACTTATATTTCCCTTAAGTTGATAGTTTCCGGGTTTAAGTGGCCCATTTACAACTAAAGGAAGATTATCCTTACTTAATTTCCTAAAAAATATGCCTTTTTCAGTAAAAAGATCTTCATAAAGATTGATTGGACGTTTGGGCAAACGACCATCACCACTGAATGTCATCTCTTTTTCGGTAAGTAATGCAAGTGGTATGAGAAATCTAAGTGTCGAGCCTGACTCTTTACATGTAATGTTATTTCGAACAGCTTTAGGAAAATTTCCAATAACAGATGATCCTTCAAATTGTGCGCCTAAAGCCGTTAAGCCTTCTTTGGTTGCTGTTAAATCATCACTAACTAATACATTTTGGATATGTGATTTTCCTTTTGCGAGTGCCGCGGCTATAATATATCGATGTGAATACGATTTTGAAGGATTAGCGTGAACATCGCCAGTCAACAATCGAGGTTGAATCGTGACTATCATTAAAAATCACCTTCGTTCAATGTTAATAATTCTGGATGCCCCGGTTTACTTATAACGACAAATCTTAAGCCATCTTGAAGATTTTTTTTATCAGACCAAATGTAATTCAAATAATCTTTATATGCTAATAGCGGTTCTTTAACAAGATTTAAACGTAGAAGTATTCGTTTCACTTCATCATATAAAGTGGGATCAGTTTTTTGCCATTTAATCCCTAATTCAATTGCTATTAGCATCCCATAACTAATGGCTTCACCATGCTTATAAGTTCGATATTGGTGGGCTTTTTCTATTGCATGTCCAAAAGTGTGACCAAAGTTCAAAAACATGCGTTCTTTATGATCATATGGATCAATTAAGACGATATCTCTTTTCACTAAAATGGCTTCTATGATTTCTGCTTCTCCAATTTTATTTTCTGTTAATAAATGATGAAATAATTTTTTATTTCCGATGAGCCCAGCCTTTAAAACTTCAGCAAGCCCATTCGCATATTCATCTTCTGGTAATGTATTTAAAAATAGTGGATCAATGATGACACCTTTGGGAGGATAAAAACTACCAATTAGATTTTTTCCTTCTTCGATGTCAATAGCTACTTTACTACCAATACTACTATCTACTTGAGATAAAAGTGTGGTAGGCACTTGAATATAATCTATTCCACGATAAAGGGTTGCTGCTACAAATCCACATAAATCACCAACAACTCCACCACCAAATGAAATGATTAAATCGTCTCGTTTTATCTTTTTATCAATTAATGATTTTACAACAGATATATATATATCGATGGATTTTGAAAGTTCTCCTGGTTTAATAACTACAAATTCAAACTTATAAGATCCTAAAGATTTTTTAACTAAATCTTCATATAGAGCATATACATTCTCGTCAGTGACGATAAAAATTGACGGATTATGTTTTACCGTTTTAATCATTTGTTGAATTTCTGAAAAAATACCTTCTTTTACCCAAATCTCATACTCAGGCATTTTAATAAACATCGAAAGATTCCCTCTTTTCTTTCGCTTTTTTCAACGCTTTCTTTAAACCTTCTTTATCATCATTGATGATTAAATCTTTCAATATATCTAAAGATTTTTCAAAAGCTTGAATACGCTCGATTAGAGCCTTTTTATTTTCTAAAAATAATTCTGACCATAAGGTTTCATTTATTTTGGCAATTCGAGTTAAATCACGATAAGAATCGCCAGTTGCAAATTTTGTATGTTCATGTGAATCACTGTTAACTAATCCTACAGCTAATATATGCGTGAGCTGAGATGTGAATGCGATGAGTTCATCATGTTCTTTTGGTGAAACTGTTAATGTATGTTTAAAACCTAAATCAGAAGCGATTTTTTTTAAGATCAATTCATCATTTGGTTTTGTTCTATTTGTTTTTACAATTAAAAAATTTGCACCTTTAAAAATTCTGTGATCTCTAGATTCAATGCCTTTCGTTTCTTTACCTGCCATGGGATGATGGGAGGTATATGCAATTTTATCACTTAATATATTTTCAATTGCCTTGACGACATCAACTTTGGTTCCACTAATATCTGTAATCAATTGATTTTCATGAAACATATGGTGATATTTTTTGACAAATTCAATATTGTCTTCTGGGTATAATGCTAAAACGATTAAATCCATCTCATTTAAATTTTTAAGCGAACTCTTTTCATCAATTAATCCATATTTAATCGCACGTTGAAAAACATCTTGATCATGATCATAACCATAGACTTGATATCCCTTTTTTACGAGTCCTTCAGCATATGACGAGCCCATTAATCCAAGTCCGACAATAAATATGTTCATTGGATTTTCTTTTCAAGCACATCAGCAACTTTTTCTAAGTGCTCCATCATTTCTGTGAATTTATTAATTTTTAGTGATTGAGCTCCATCACTTAATGCATGAGTTGGATCATGATGAACTTCAACAATTAACCCATGGGCACCGACAGCAAGACTTGCAAGTGATAATTTATCAATCATTGTCCATCTTCCAGCTGCATGGGATGGATCAATGATCACAGGTAAGTGTGATAAATCTTTCACTGCGAGAACTGAACTGATGTCTAAAGTGTTTCTTGTATATTTTTCGTATGTTCTAATACCGCGTTCACATAAAATGATTTCCTCGTTGCCACCAGCCATAATATACTCAGCAGACATTAACCATTCTTCAATGGTTGCTGATAAACCACGCTTAAGCAAAATGGGTTTCTTTGATTTACCTAAAGCTTTTAATAAATGGAAATTTTGCATATTTCTCGCACCAACTTGAATAATATCGACATATTGTTCAAATAAAGGTATAAGATCAGCTGATGGAATCTCAGTAACAACTAAAAGATCAAGTTCATCTCCAATTTTTCTAAGTAATTTTAACCCATCTTCTTCAAGTCCTTGAAAAGCATATGGCGAGGTTCTTGGTTTATATGCACCACCTCTTAAGATATGTGCGCCAGCTTTTTTAATGCCTTTAGCAATAATTCTTAGTTGTTCCTCTGATTCCACTGAACATGGACCCGCCATGACAACAAATTGATCGCCACCAATTTCAATACCGTGATTCAAATGAATAATGGTGTCACCTTTTTTAAAGCTACGAGATGCTTTCTTAAATGGTGTGGATACACGTGTAACTTCTTGAACACCATCAAATGCATATAAATCCGCTGGTTCTATCGTTGAAGTATCCCCAATAATACCAAATATGCGAACTGCTTCACTGCTAACATCTTTTACTTCAAGATTTTTTGATTTTAAAAATTCGGTTATGTGATCATATTCTTTCTTTGTTGACCCTTTTTTCATTTGAACAATCATGTGCTTTATTCTCCTTTTAGCAATTGGTATAAAAAAATCCTTGAGGACCCCCCAAGGATAAGTACTTGTCCGGTAGGCTGTCCTTCGAATGACTCAAAAAGGAATGCCTTGCAATCCTTTTATAAGTGATAATATCGATATGTGTTCATTACTATTCTGTCAATTAACATAAAGGCCACCTAACAATGTTTGGCATTATCGTATCATAAAACACATGAAAATACAATCAAACCTATGTATCAAAATGATTTTTTTTGTTCATTAAGTGCTTGAATGATGATTTCGACTGTCTTTGCGATTTCATCATCATCTAACGATGTATATTCAAACATATAATCACGACCTTCTTTTGGTTCATTGTCATAAAAATAATTTAGTTTTTGTAAATGTACACTTTGCTGATAAAATATCAAATCTAGAGCACTAATTTCAATTTTTGAATCAAATGTTAATATCATGTGTAATCCTGTTTCATGTCCCGAAATCTTTATCAATTTTTCGTTCTTAAATTTATCTATGATATAAAGTGCTTTTTTTCGATAAATCTTCTTTACTTTATTTAAATGCCTTTCAAAGTGTTGTTCTTTCATGAATTCTAAAAGAACTTTTTGTTCAAATATAGGAACACTACAAGGCATAACAGATTTGATGTTATGATATGCATTCATGAGTGTTTTAGGTAATACCAAATAATTAATTTTTAATGCTGGTGATAGGGATTTTGAAAAAGTGTTCATGTATATCACTTTTGAAGATTTATCAAGGCTTTGAACAGCTGGAATTGGTTGACCTTGATACCTGAATTCACTATCATAATCGTCTTCTATAATATATCGATGCTCATCTAATATCGACCAGTTAAGGCATTCAATTCTTCTTCCAACCGGCATCACTTTTCCGGTCGGATATTGATGTGATGGTGTGATGTGTAAAACAGTTGGATGTAATCCCGTAACTTTATTTATTATTATGCCTTGATCGTCTTGTTCGATGGTTAATAATTTCATGCCACTCAAACGAATGATATTTTTCAAACGTGGAAACCCAGGTTCTTCCATTATAAAAGTATAGTCTCTACCCACTAAAGCGATGACTAATTGCATCATAGCTTGACTTCCTGATCCAATCACAATTTGATCAATTGATGCGTGAATACCTCGATAAATTTCTAAGTATTTTTTGATTTCAACTCGTAAACCAATGAGTCCTTGGGGATTAACCTGAAAATCCATCATGTTTAGGTCATCTGACAATACTTTTCTTGAAAGTTTCGCCCAAATATGATGTGGAAAATATGTTAATCTTATTGGAAATTGAATATCGCTAATATTGTTTTCATCTTCAACATGTTCATCTAAAATAGATGTTCCTTGTTTAAAAAAACGATGTTCAGGAAGATCATTTACATAATACCCCTTACGTTCCATAGATATGACATATCCTTCAGCAATCAATTGCTGATATGCATTATCGACAGTCATGACACTTACATTGTAAAAATTGGCCAATATTCTTTTGGATGGCAATTTAGATTGAATAGGATAAGTTCCATCTAAAATTGTTTTTTTTAATTCATTATAAATACTTAAATACTTTATTTTATGCATAACATCACCATCTGGTCTATATATATTATTTAAATCTGATTATTTTACTATACCAGTTTATATTATATACTTATATCGAAGAAAATGAAACTAAGGAGAAAATATCATGGATCAAAAACGTTATAAACTGAATAAAGAACTTGCTCAAATGTTAAAAGGTGGAGTCATTATGGATGTATCAACACCTGAACAAGCAAAAATAGCTGAAGAAGCTGGTGCTGTAGCTGTAATGGCACTTGAGCGTATTCCAGCAGATATTAGATCAGCTGGTGGTGTATCACGTATGAGTGATCCTAAAATGATTCAAGAAATCCAAAAAGCAGTTTCTATTCCTGTCATGGCGAAGGTCAGAATAGGGCATTTTGTTGAAGCGCAAATTTTAGAAGCCTTATCCATTGATTTCATTGATGAAAGTGAAGTTTTATCTCCTGCTGACAATATTCATCATATTGATAAAACTAAATTTGATGTGCCGTTTGTATGTGGTGCAAGAAATTTAGGTGAGGCACTCCGCAGAATTGCAGAAGGCGCTTCAATGATAAGAACCAAAGGTGAACCAGGCACAGGAGATATTGTTCAAGCTGTCACACATATGCGTCAAATTCAACGAGAAATGAGAGAAATTCAAGCGTTACGCGATGATGAAATTTATGAAATTCAGAAAACGATGGGTGTATCAATCGATCTTATTCGTTATGTTCATAAGTATGGAAAACTTCCGGTTGTCAATTTTGCAGCAGGTGGGGTAGCTACTCCTGCAGATGCTGCACTGATGATGCAACTAGGTGCTGAAGGAGTTTTCGTTGGCTCTGGTATTTTTAAATCTGGTGATCCCAAAAAACGTGCAAAAGCGATTGTTCAAGCGGTTACGAATTTTAACGATCCAAAAATCTTAGCTGAAATATCGAAAGATCTTGGCGAAGCCATGGTCGGCATTAATGAAGAAGAAATTAAATTGTTAATGGCGAATCGAGGTCAATAATGTTAACTATCGGCATCCTCGCAATTCAGGGCGCATTTATTGAGCATGAAAAACGATTAAAGGGACTAAAGATTAATACCTTTGAAATCCGTCAATTGAGCGATTTAACAAAAGATATGGATGGCCTCATCCTCCCAGGAGGCGAATCGACAGCAATGAAACGATTGCTCATCGATTTAAACATGTTTGAATCGCTCAAAAAACGGATCAACGATGGTTTACCTACTTTTGGAATATGTGCGGGACTCATTTTACTTGCTGAGGATATTGTGAACGAAATACCGCATCTTGGATTACTTCATATTTCTGTGATGCGCAATTATTACGGGCGTCAAAAAGATAGTTTTAAAACCATTGGTAAATCAAAAAATCAAGAAATTCCAATGACGTTTATTCGTGCTCCAAAAATAATGTCAATAAAAAAAGATGTCATTCCAATTGCTTGGTATAATCATGACATCGTTGGTGTTCTTGAAGGCCATTTATTAGGAACTACTTTCCACCCTGAACTTGATCGTTCAAATGTTATCTATGAAATCTTTATTGATCTGATCAAAACCAATAAAAAAACCGGATAATCCGGTTTTTATTTTAAATTCTTTTCAAGTAAAACTTTGATATCTTGCAATAAATCTTCAACTTTTGGCTGAACAGGTTCTAACGCAGCTTTTTCAGCTTTAATTTTTTCTTCCTCTTCTTTTTGAAGTCTTTCAGCTTCTAATTTCTTTGCATTCATACGTTCAGAAATTCTCATGATTGAACGAATGATAATAAAAATGACAAAAGCGATTATTAGAAAATCAATGATATTTTGAATAAATACGCCGTAAGTGATTGCATTTTCAGCAATCCCGTTCACTTCATCAGCAGGAGAAATCACATATTTATAATTTTCAAATCCTTTTTCGCCAACAACTAAACTGATGACGGGCATTAGAATATCCTTAACAAGACTTCCAATGATTTTAGCAAATGCACCACCAATAATGACTGCAACCGCTAAATCAAGAACATTACCACGTGTTATAAATTTTTTGAAATCCCCCAAAAACTTTTTCATATTTTCATCTCCTTATATATTTATTATATCACTCTATAAAGCGAATGAAAAAAACAAACAAGCATGCAACTGCATGCTTGTTTAAATTAAATACTTAAGGTTTCTTAATGTAACCTACACCAATACCTTTAGGACCGGTATGCGCACCAACAACTGGTGTTAAATATGCGACAATGATTTCACGATCTGGGTAAACTTTGTGAATTTCTTTTTTAAACCAATCAACATATTCATCAGCGTGGGCATGTGAAATATAGGTAATAACATCTAAATCCTTTGTATCTTCAATGTATTTTTCTAGAACACGTTGATGGGCTTTATGAATTGTACGGATTTTTTCTACAGTTTCAACTTTTCCATTATCTCCAAGCATTAGTAGTGGTTTTAACTGTAACATAGTCCCTAATGTTCCAGAGAGTTTTGATAAACGACCATTTTTTACAAGATAAAGTAACGTATTAACTGCAAAATAGATTCGATCATTATCTCTAATCTGTTCGAGATATGGAAGAATATCCTTAACCATTTTACCTTCACTTGCTAATCTATGCGCTTCTAGTGCCATATAAGCTTCAGCGTAAGCTAATGTTTTTGAATCAAAAGCAGTGACTTTAATATTAACTTCATTCGCAGTTCTTTTTACAGCTTCATATAAACCGGAAAGTTCAGACGAAATTGTAATAACAAGTGCTTCTTCATAACCTTCTTTTTCAAGTTCTTCGAAGTACTCTATCATTTTACCAACTGATACATAAGATGTTTTTGGAACATCATCTGGATCCTTTGTAATTCTTTCGTAGAATGTTTTCGCATCCATGTCGATAAAATCATTGTAAGATTCGTCTGTTCCAAAATGAATCACTGATCTTAAAATTATTATGTCTTTTGGGTACTCAAGATAATCCAGTCCAGCATTACTGCAGACGAGAATTGCGGTTTTATTCATCCTTATTCTCCTTTTTTGGTCTTATGACCTACTTATATTTTATCAAGTAATTCATTAAAATGGTTAATATTTGTGTAATGTCCTAAACGTGAAGGATGTTGATGTCCTTTTGTATAGATAATGATTTGGATTCCTAACGCTTCTGCAACCTCAGCATCATGAAGCGTATCGCCAACCATATAACACTCTTGAGGGTTAATATGGTGTTTTTTGATAAATTGAAGTGCAACATCTACTTTACTCTTTGCATAGACATTTGAAGTACCTAAGATTGCATCAAAATATTGATCAATACCAAAATGTACGAGTTGTTTTTGCAAATTGCTTTCCTCTGACGCTGATAATAAAATATTCTGATAGCCTTTATGCTTCGCTTGATGAATCGCATTTAATACACCTTCATGAAGATTTAGTTCAAGACTTCTTGGCATATATCTTTCAATAAATGTGTGTGCGAGTTCTTTGAAACTCGTTTTTTCTAAATCATAGACTTTTGCATAATAACTTTCAACAGGAAAATCAAAAATCATTAAATATTCATCAAAAGTGAC
>JAFGTQ010000033.1 GCA_016934015.1 Acholeplasmataceae bacterium
TAGATGCATCTCCTGTGAATGATGCACTCGATAAAAATGCGATGGGTGGACTCGGTAAAGGCTTTTTAATTCGGATGTATGATCCAAAAAATGTCATGCAAAAAAGTTTGTTAGATTTCTTTGTGAAACTCGCAACTCAATATAAAATTCCTTATCAATATTTCATGAGTCTTGGTGGAACGGATGCTGCAAAAGCTTATGATGCTAATGATGGCGTTTTAGCAACGACCATTGGTTTACCAGCAAGATATATTCATTCAACTGCTGCAATGCTTGATTTATCTGATTTAGATGCAGCTAAAAAAATGTTATTTCGAGTGTTAAAAACACTCAACCCAAAAATCATTCAAACACTGAAGGAGGAAAATCGATGATTAAAACATTACCAAACGGCGTTAAAATGCCACAACTTGGAATTGGAACATTCAAGATTTCTGAATCATCTGAGGCGTATGAAACGGTGAAGTATGCGCTAGAAGTGGGGTATCGACATATCGATACCGCTCAAATTTATAACAACGAAGAAATGGTGGGACAAGCGATTAAAGACTCGAAAATCCCGCGTGAAGAAATCTTTATCACGACAAAATATTGGGGATTTTCAAACGAAGCCAACATGGAAAAAGCATTTAATGAGTCTTTAAGAAAGCTTCAAACCGATTATGTGGATCTCTATTTGATTCACTGGCCAAACCATGATGAAGCAATTACTGCAAGAACTTGGGCATTTTTAGAAAAACTTTATGAACAAAAAAGAGTACGTGCGATTGGTGTTTCAAACTTTCAAAAACATCATATGGAATCACTTTTAAAAACTGCGAAGATTGTCCCAATGATGAACCAAGTGGAATGTCATCCAGGACTCTCACAAGTTCCATTAAAAGCGTATCTTGATTCTAAGAACATCATGATGACATCTTATGGTCCACTCATGAAAGGTAGCATCTTCAAACCACCATTCTTTGATACATTAGATGTGATTGCGCATCGTCATAATGTTTCAATCCCAAACATCGTCATCGCATGGGGTCTACAACGTGGCATCTTCATGATTCCAAAGTCAGTAACTCCATCCAGAATTTTAGAAAACTTTCAATCGCAATTCATTAAATTATCCAATGAAGAGATGGAAGCGATTAATCATTTGAACCGTGGAAATCGTGTTTATGCAGATCCTGATAACACTCCATGGGGTTCTTACCGCGAATAAGCCCATATTTTGGGCTTTTTTTCTTGATAAAAATGATAAATAAGCATATAATAAGAGTACTTATGGGACCCTTAGAGGCCTAAAAAGGAGAAAAAAATGAAAAGAAATCAAGTGCGTGATTTAACGCTGACTTCAGTATTTGCGGCTATTATCATGGTCATGACGTTTGTACCATCCCTTGGATATATCTTGATTGGGATTACGGAACTAACCCTGATTCATATACCTGTGCTGATCGGCGTTTTCTTATTGCCTAAACGTTATGCCATTACATTAGGCTTAATTTTTGGATTAGGATCGATGTTAAAAGCGATTCAAATCAATACAGGATTAGCGATTGCATTCATTAATCCACTCGTCTCAATATTACCAAGACTGCTCTTTGTGATTTTAGCCATTTTAATTTTCAAAGGTTTAAAACTCATTTTTGAAAAAACAAAACAAGGTGATGTATATATCTTTGGATTTGTCTCACTTATTTCCATTGTGAGCATATTTTATGCATCGAATGCGATTGCGACATTCACAGGTTGGAATGCTGCTTGGTTGAACTTTATGGCTTTAGTAATTGCAGCGCTATTAATAACGTTTTATTTTTCTTACATTAAAGGAGAAAATAAAGATCGTGTGCTGTATCCATCAGTTATGCTTATCTCAACGGTTGTACATACACTCTTAGTTTTATTTTCAATTTTACTATTTTCAAAAGACTTACTTTATTCACTTTTTCAAACTGAAGATGTCATTGGTATCTTAGTCACCATAGCTGTGACAAATGGATTAGTTGAGGCACTCTTAGCTGCACTCATTGGTACGCCAATTATTATTGCTTTAAAACAAATTCAAGAAAGAGAATAAATGAGGTGTTACAATGATTTTATTATTTGATGTAGGCAACACAAATATTTCAATTGGTCTTTCGGACAAAGTTTCCATTCTTCACACCATAAGATTGAATACAGAAGTCTCTAAAACCGCTGATGAATATTGGCTTCAAATGAAGAACTTTTTTCAAGCAGAAGACATTGATGCGGTTGCAATTTCTTCGGTTGTTCCAAGAATCACCGAAAAACTGAAAGAAATTTCATTTAAAAGACTGAATATCGAGCCTTTAATTGTCGGTCCTGGTGTTAAAACAGGTTTAAATATTAAAACCGATAATCCAAGAGAAGTTGGAGGGGATTTGATTTGTGATGCGGTTGCTGTTGAAGATATCGAAATGCCATCTTTAGTCATTGATTTAGGGACAGCCATCAAATACATCTATGTGAAAAATAAAACGATTCGTGGTGTTGTGATTACTCCAGGTGTGAGTATTTCCATTAAAGCCCTTGTTGGACAAACAGCATTGCTTCCAGATATTGATATTGAAGTACCTAAAAAAGTCTTAGGAACGAATACGATTGCGTGTATGCAATCCGGTGTGACCTATGGCGTTGCCGCTCAAGTGGATGGACTTATCGAACGGATTCAAAAAGAAGTAAAAGAGGAGTTTAAAGTTATGTTCACTGGCGGTCTATCTGAAACGATAGCTCCCTTAGTCTATGCGCCATTAGAAAGAGATCCTGATTTAGTTTTAAAAGGGTTACTAAAAATATATTTAAGAAATGAACCACTCCTAAAATAACCAGCCTTCTGGTTATTTTTTTATAAGATAAGGTATAATGAAAATGGGTGATAATATGGAACATTTAAAACGATACAACGAATGGAAGGCATATGAAGGCCTCGATGAAGTATTAAAAAAAGAACTTAATGAGCTTTCTGATGATGGCATCAAAGAAGCTTTTTATCGTGATTTAGAATTTGGAACTGGGGGCCTCCGTGGGATTATGGGTGTCGGTACGAACCGAATTAACCTTTATACCATCAGAAGAGCAACTCTTGGTTTTGCTCATTTCATTTTAGATGAAAAAATTCAAGGTGGGGTTGCGATTAGTTATGATAATCGTAAAGACTCACGATTATTTGCGATTGAAAGTGCGAAAGTACTTGCAGCTTGTGGTATCAAATCTTATGTCTATCGAAATTTAAGACCAACACCGATGTTATCTTATGCAGTTCGTCATTTTCATTGTGCTGGTGGGATTATGATTACCGCATCACACAATCCAAAAGAATATAATGGCTATAAAGCTTATGATAAAACAGGTGCACAGCTTAATCCACATGATGCCAATCGTGTGATTGAAGAGATTTTAAAAATTGACAATATTTTTGATGTTAAAACAATTGAAAATGATTTAATTAACTATATTGAAGATGATTTTGACTGGATTTATTTAGAAGATGTTAAAAAAATTGCAGTCAACCCAGAAGAACTAAGAAATGTGAAGATTGCTTATTCACCACTCCACGGAACAGGTGGACCCATCATTCCTAAATTTTTAGAAAAGATGGGATATGATTTAAACGTTTATTCTCCACAACTCATCGTTGATCCCACATTTTCAAAAACGAAGTCATCAAATCCAGAGGAAGCTTTAGCCTTCGAAAATTCGATTGAGTATGCAAAAGAAATAAAAGCTGACATTGTCATGATCACAGATCCCGATGCAGATCGCTTAGGCATCGCTGTGAAACATGAGGGTGAATTTAAGTTACTGACTGGAAATCAAACAGCTGTCATTGAACTTTTCTATTTGCTTGATGAAAAGAAAAAACGTGACTTACTCCCAAAAAAAGGATTTGTTTATACAACCAATGTCACCTCAGACTTAATTCCAAGAATTGCAGCATCCTTTCACATGGAGGTTGTGACGACGCTCACAGGATTTAAATTCATTGGTGAACAGGCAGAAAAAAACAAATCTATAGGTGAATATGTGTTTGGATGTGAAGAGTCTTATGGTAGTTTAATTCTCGATTTTGTGCGAGATAAAGATGCTGTCCAAGCCGTTTATTTATTGGCAGAAATCAGCAATGTCATGAAAAATCGTGGATTGACTCTCATTGATTATTTAGAACGTATTTACCAAAAATATGGTTATTATGTTGAATACACACAAAGTATCACACTTAAAGGAATATCTGGTGTTGAAAAGATTACGAAGATTATGGATTATTATCGTCTAAATCCACCGATATTACATCAGAAAAAACTTTTATATTTTGACGATATTTTAAAAGGTGTAAGCATTCAAGATGGCATTCAAACAAAACTTGATTATCCGACATCCAATGTCTTAAAATATGTGTATGAAAATGATACTTGGATTGTTTTTAGACCTTCGGGTACAGAACCAAAAATAAAGATATACTATGGAACAAAAGGAAAATCAACCCAAAAAGCCAAAGCATTTATTGATGGTATTAACCAAAAAATAAAACAAGATATTGAACGTATAGAATAAGGAGAAAATCAATGAATTATGAAATCAGAAGAAATACCTATAGTGAAAAAGTATGTGATCAATCATTAAGTTTCTTTTTTGCGGGACATGCACCACAAAAATCAGCGGATCAACATTATGCATTTGAAGTCAACCGTAATTTTTATTACCTTTCAGGGATCAATCAACAACAAGCTGTGTTATTGATTGCTAAAGGTGAAAAACAAGTTGAAAGTTATTTATTCATTGAAGGATATGATCCAATTAAAGCTTTATGGGATGGTGCAGGTTTATCGTTTGAAGAAGCATCAAAGATTAGCCAAATTAAACTTGAAAATGTTAAAGATATTAAGACACTTGATACTTTTGTAAGTCAATTACTCCAAGTCTCTCGCCGGGCAATTTTTGGTTTGATGGATGTTGCTTATTTTGATTTAGAACGTCAAAGCATGACACAAACAGATACGGATGCGATGAGTTTCCAAAAGAAACTATCACTTTTATATCCTGCATTAACGATTAAGACCAATCAAATGATTTTAGCAGAATTAAGAACCGTGAAGGATAAAGATGAAGTTGACATGATCATCAAAGCTTCCGATATTACAAAAAAAGCTTTGGAATTCGTTCAAAAGCACTTAAAACCAGGAAGCAAAGAATATGAAGCTGAAGCAGCATATAACTATGTCTTGAACATGCACCGAACCACACCTTCCTTTGATACGATTGCTGCAAGTGGTAAAAATGCTACTGTCTTACATTATGTTGACAACAAAGATGAAATGAAAGATGGTGATTTGATTTTATTTGACCTAGGGGTTAAATACGACCAATATGCATCCGATGTGTCAAGAACATATCCAATTAACGGCAAGTTCACAAAACGTCAAAAAGAAGTCTATGAAGTCGTTTTAGAAGCAAATGAAAAAACGATTGAATGGCTTAAACCTGGAATTTCACTTAAAGAATTTAATGATTATGGCAAACAAATCTTGATTGCAGGTGCTAAGCGTTTAGGACTCATTGAAAATGATGAAGATATTCAAAAATACTATTATCATAGTTTAGGTCATTATCTTGGACTTGATGTCCATGATGTTGGAAATTATGCGAAACCAATTCCAGAAGGAGCGATTATCACAGTTGAACCTGGTTTGTATATTGCTGAAGAAGGTATTGGTATTCGGATTGAAGATGATATATTAGTGACGAAAGATGGCGCAGTGAATCTCACCAAAGATATTTTAAAATCAGTATCTGATATTGAAGAACAAATGAAGAAATGACTCGAATTTTCGAGTCTTTTTTTTTGAAGTAATTTCTACATTCTCAACCTAGTATAGGTTAGGAGGTAAAAATTATGAAAATATTCAATTTTTGTTTATTGGCGTTAGTATTAAGTTTGATGATACCATTTTTAACAGAAGCATCATCAGCTTATAAAAGTTATGAAAGTTTGACGATTGAAGATGGCAAACTTTTATCAGATTTTTCCAGTGAAGATTATCAGGCATATTATGAAAAAGTAAATAAAAGAAAGTTCATTGGGTGGCAAATTCATGAAGTGAATCGTGATACAAAAGTGTATTATATTACAGAAACATTATTTTCTTATCATAATGATGGATACACAGCGATTGATTACACTTATAAATACACAAAAAAAGAAACGAAAAAGATTGCGCTCTCTGCTACAGGAAGCATTGGATTTAAAACGACAGGTGATCAACAAGGATTTAAGAATAATTTAGATGGATCACTTAAGCTCTCATCAGATTATACGAACACAAAAGAAGAAAGTGAAACTTATGAAATTAAATTAAAAGTAGATCCTGGAACACGTGTTGATTTGTATATCTATGGGGAAGGTAAAATTACGAATGGGGTTGCTGCTTTTTACTGGGGATTTTTTCGAACCATGCGTGGTGGTTACGAAATCTTTTTAGTGACAACACAATATCAACGCTTAGAGAAGGTTAAAATATGAAAAAAGCATTGTTTTATAGCTTAATTATCATCTTTTTTAGCGTCATTGGATATTTGATTTATTTAGATCAAAATGAAGTGTCACCCAAAGTTTTAACGATTGAAACAGCTTATGTCATGATGGATGATGAACCGACTTTAGAAATACCGCTTTACATCAATGAAACAGATCATCCGCTCAAGGTATTAGACGCAGTTGAGCATGTATCTTTAGTCTCTTTAGATAGTGAGACTAATATCCTTGTTGAACTTATAAACGTTTCATATCAAGGCAGCGAATTTTATTTAAATCAAACATTTGATATGTATCTTTATCAACTTAATTTACCATCCTTTGATCAGACATTTATTTTAGAAAATGCTATGATGGCTATCGATTTAAAGAATGGAACATCGTATGCTTTTACCATCGGAAAAATCTCTATTTCGCCAAGTAAACCAATCGATTATCATTTAAATTGGTCAAAACTATCTGGGACTAAAATGGATCAATCAATTTATGAACGTATTGGATGTGTTGAAATTGGTATTTTTGAACTAAATAAAGATATTGTAAGCTTTTTTGATGGATTTACATATTCTGAAGTATTTCAAATTAAAGATGATGTGTTATATTTATATCTCAATGATGAGCCATTTATCTATCAATCATTTCCAATCGAAATTATTTTCAGTGATGGAACATCTCAACAAATTCCATATTTTAATTACATGAATTCTTATCATTTACTTAAAATGAGTGGACCACTCATTCATGTCTATGACCTTAATCCATTTATCTGAAGCGAAGATGAAATATCTGGATAAATCTTACGATTTAAAAATTGAAATGGGTCAATGTATTTTAATCAGTGGTGAAAATGGGACTGGGAAAAGTACGTTAATTCGATTGATATTAGGTTTTATTCTACCTGATCAAGGGAAGGTCGTTAGAAGAAAAGTGAAAATAAGTTTTTTACCAGAGCAGGTAAGTCTTCCTCCTTTTATTAAAGTCAAGGCTTATCTTGAAGGTTTTGCAAGAATGAAAAAAGCCCAAGTGGATTGGGATTTAGTCGATTTATTTGGATTACCCATTCAAAAAAGTATCCATGAATTATCCAAAGGAAATATACAAAAATTAGGTATCATTTTAACATTGATCGGGAAATCTGATTTAGTCATTTTTGATGAACCTTTAACTGGTCTTGATGAAAAAATGAAAACAATGTTTATTAATCATTTAAACCATGTCAAAAGTTTGGGAATAGGATTCATCATCTCAAGTCATGAACCAGAACGTTTTTTAACCATCATTGATACACATATCGCGTTATGAATAAACTTTTATGGATGCACGTATTTTATGGTAAAAAACGGAGGATTTATCAAGGCTTTTTAGGATTAGCTTTTCTGATAATCATCTTTATTGGTTATGTCGATGAACCTCTATATATACAAATGCTTGACAAAATTTATTATCAAAACTACTTCAATACGTCAATTAAAACCTTTCTTCCTAAGATTTTTTCGATTGGTACCCTAATGTTACTCATCGACCATGATCAAAAAGTGAATCAAATCATCATTGCTTACCAGTCTAGGTTGTATGTATATTTGCATAAGATCATCACCTATACATTTATCATGACCATATGGATGATCACGATTTGGGGTTTTCTTCATATTTTTATGTCTTTATTTACCCATTATTACACCTTGAGTTTTGAGATTCTATGGTTATTTTTTCATCTTTGGTGTGACAACATCATCCTCATGATTCTCTTCTTAATTTTTATTAAGAATACACACATCAATCGTGGATTAATCATCATATTCGTTTATCTAATTTATCCAATGTTAATTGAATCTATGAATCATCCCATTGAATTCTATCTTTTTCCGATTTTTACCATCGATATGGGACATCATTTCCTTGTATATGCTTATAAAATATGTTATATTTGTATTGGCATTCTTTTGGGAACAGCGATTCATGAAAAAATGCAGATTTATTAGTTTCAAATCCTTGACATTATATCGATTCATGGTATAATTCATACGGTAATAAATATTTGTGAAAAGAAGAGGTACCCTCTCGCCTGATGGATGAATCTATGGGCAAACAGTCACGTTTAACGACATGATGACGATAGTGGGACCTTTGGGTAACCACTTTTTCTTTTTAAACCCACATAGAATGGAGGTGGACTGCATTAGACAACCAAATAAAAAACAAAATACTGATCTTGTGAATGAATATATTCCAAACACAGACCTATTAGTGATTGACGATACTGGCAATAAATTAGGGATTATTTCTAAAAAAGAAGCCTTAAAGATTGCGACTGAAAAAGAACTAGATTTAGTCGTTGTATCTCCTGATTCTAAACCGATGGTCGCTAAGCTCATGGATTATTCAAAATATCGTTATGAACAACAACGAAAACTTCGCGAGATTAAGAAAAAACAAAAAATCGTTGAAATTAAAGAAATTAGACTAAGCCCAACGATTGACACTCATGATTTTGACACGAAGCTTAAACACGCCGTTAAATTTTTAGAAAAAGGCGATAAGGTTAAGATTTCAATTCGATTTTTTGGTCGGATGATCACACATAGTGATGTTGGACGAGAAGTAATCGTTCGCTTTATTGAAGCGATCGGAGAAAAAGGAACAGTTGAATCCAAGCCTAAAATGGATGGTCGTAGCATGATCGCAATTGTTGCACCTACGAATAAAGAATAAGAAAGAAGGAACATAACATGCCAAAACAAAAGACCCACAGTGGTTTAAAGAAAAGAATTAAAGTAACTGGAACAGGTAAATTGATGCGTGGCCACGCTTATACTGGACACTTAGCGGCATCAAAAACAACCAAACAAAATAGACAATTAAGAGGCGAAACGAGTGTCAGTGCATCTGATAAAAAGCGTATTAAACCACTCATTTCGAACTTAATGTAAGCAGGAGGAAAAAAACATGCCAAGAGTTAAGGGTGGCACAGTCGCTAGACGTCGCCGTAAAAAGATTTTAAAATTAGCTAAAGGATATTTTGGTTCTAAGCATGCGTTATATCGCACAGCTCATGAACAAGTGATGCGTTCACTAAAATATGCTTATCGTGATCGTAAGAAGAGAAAGAGTGAATTTAGAAAGCTTTGGATCTCAAGAATTAATGCAGCAGCAAAACTTAATGGAACTAAATATTCTCATTTAATTCATGGTTTAGCTTTAGCAAATGTTCAAGTTAACCGTAAGATGCTTGCTGATATCGCTGTTCATCAACCAGAAGATTTTACTGCATATTGCAAACTTGCAATGGATGCAATCAATGGTAATCTTCCAAAAGTAGAAAAAGCTCAACCAAAAGCTGCACCAATAAAAGAAGTTGTTGAAGCGGTTGACTATTCAAAAATGCTTGTAAAAGATTTAAAAGCCCTCGCAGAAGAAAAAGGCATTGAAGATGCTCAAAAGATGTTAAAGGCTGATTTAGTCCAAGCATTAGAAAATCTTAACTAATCGTCAAAAAGGTGGTAATGACCGCCTTTTTTTTGTATAATAAAAATGGAGGAATGCTATGAAAAGACGTATTATGATTTCCGCATCAATGATTTTATTATTGATCGTCTTAATTCCAATCGCTGTCTTGCTCTTTGATCTTAGGGATCAAGGAATTTTTATGATTGTGATGCTTGTTACGTTTGTCTATGTTGGTATTTATGTATTTGGTGGTGTTCCTAAACTAATTGTTTATTCAATTTATGGCATCATTACAACAGCCATCCTCCTCTCATCACCACAACCCTATCATTTACCGATTGCCATTATTGGATCGTTATTATTTGTTTTAAATCCTTTGTCATCATTTGAATCTTACTTAGAAAAGAAGATGAATGAAGAAGATGTTCTTCCTTTAAGAATTAGTATACGAGGCTCTTATTGGCCATTTTATAGTTATCAAAAGGAAATGAAAAATTTTTATCATTTACCACAAGCGAGAAAATTATTCACACTGAAATGGTATTTGCATGCACGACAAGTTTTAACTGTTGCTTTAGTAACGTTGGGTACGGTTGTGTTTATTAATAACTTGTCAAATATTGCGAATTCACTTGATGATTTTAGTTGGATTAACTTCTTTAATTTCTATAGTGTCATCATAATTTTTATTTTGGCTTTATTCCTTTATAAAAAAGGATTTACTTCGACCATTAGAACACTCGTTATCTCTGTTTTTCCACCCGTCATTTTTCTTGTTTTAATCTCTGATTTTCCAGACCCAATTCGCTATAGTTTTGCAGGTGGTACATTGATTGCTTTCATGGTGATTTTAGGCTTAGAATTGGCTAAATTGTACCAAAGAGTTGCCTATGATAGCTATCATTATTATGACGTAGACCAACAAATGGAAGTTTATGCAAATGCATTATTTGAACCTCTCATCTATAATGAATCATTTACAAAATGTGCTTCCTTTTTAATGAAAGTAAAACCTGAAGAATTCCAAAAACAATTTCATTCGATTTTAGTTTATGCGAATTACTTCCGATTTATTGTGACTGCGTACACCATTGAAAAACAAGGGATTACTATTCATGCTCATTTTCATTATAAAAATGGCAAAAGAATTGAAAAGTTTAAGACGTTTTTAGAAAGTAAATTTAAAAACGAAGTTATTGTTCATCAAATCGATGATCCAAATAAACAGCAATATGAAAAAAAGTTTTTTCACAGACCTGATTATATCGTGGCGAGAGGACTAGCACTTGCTAATTTACTCAAAGAACTTGAAATTAAAACAAGAATTATTGTGTCCATGATTGTATATTTTGAACATGAAGAAGATTTACTTGAAATTCAAAAAATTTATAGTACATTAAGGTTAGATGATCTTTCTGAAGATGAATATATTACAGCGAGAATTGATGTACCACTCCTCAATGTTGATTATGTCATTGAGGCTAAGATTCGTGAAATGTTACTTGAATTACTCATTCATTCTGGCAAGTTTGTAAGAATCTCAGTTTTCTATTAATAAACCCCTTTTGATTACATCAAAAGTAGTCCACCTAGAAATCTTGACAACCCTACATGTTCGTGGTAAATTTAAGGTGAACCTAGGAGGCAGCCGTGGAACCCAAAAGCTTTGAATGGGTGTCAAACGATACGGGTGTGATCACCACAAGTGATATCCCGAAGTATTGAAAAGTCGACACCAAAGATGAACGTAACACGTTCTCACCGCTTTCTAGGCTTTTTTATTGCCTAATTGATATAACCATAATGATGGAGGATATATATGAAAAAAACATTAGATATGCTTAAAAAGATTTCGACACTTCCAGGTGTTCCTGCCCATGAAAAATTGGTCAGTCAATTTATTAAAGGTGAAATTGAAACTTACGCTGATGAGATCAAATATGATAACCTAGGATCTTTGATTGCGACAAAGGGATCTTTTGGTCCTAGAGTTATGATTGCTGGTCATATGGATGAAGTTGGTCTGATGGTCACTCAAGTAACGAAAGAAGGCTTCGTAAAATTTCAAACATTAGGTGGTTGGTTTTCACAAGTAATGCTTGCCCAAGTATGGGAAATCCATACGAAAAAAGGGATAGTTTATGGTGTGACAGGTGTTAAACCTCCTCATATCATTCCAGCAGATAAACGGAAAGATGCAATCCCTATTGAACAAATGTATTTAGATATTGGTGTGGCAAATCAAGAAGAAGCTTTAAATTTAGGTATTCTTCCTGGAGATATGATTACACCTCATATTGAATTTAGAACACTCGGAAACCCTAAATATTTACTTTCAAAAGCATGGGATAACCGGATTGGTAGTGCAGTCATGGTTGAAGTGTTAAAACGCTTAGACTTTGAATTAAAGAGTCAATTATTCGCGACTTTTACAGTTCAAGAAGAAGTGGGTCTTAGAGGGGCTAAAACAAGTTCTTATATGGTAGAACCTGAAATTGCGATTGCTGTGGATACAGGATTAGCAAATGATGTACCCGGTGGAGAACCAAATGAACAATCACTTGGTAAAGGTCCACAAATTCTGTTATATGATGGTGGCCTAATTCCCAACCAAGCATTACGTAAATTTGTCATTGATGTTGCAAAAGAAGAAAATATTCCATATCAAGAAGCCTATATTGTTGGTGGAAGAACAGATGCTGGAAACATGCATTTAGCACATGGTGGTGCTGCAGGGTTATCAATTGGTGTTCCGACTCGATACATGCATGCTCACACATCCATTATTCACTATGATGACTTTGAAAATACAGTAAAATTAATTTTAGCTATTCTTAAACGTTTAGACCAACATAAAGTCGATCAAATACTAGCACAGCACTTCTAATCGAAGTGCTTTTTTTTATTAAAAAAAGTGTCCATATGATATGATATTAATGGATGAAAGAGGGAACTTTATGACACGTAAAACAATCAAAGTATCGAATATCACATGTGCACAATGTGCAAAATCAATTGAATCTTATTTTGACGAACTTGAATCAATTGATGCGAAAGTACTCGTAACCTCAAAAAAGGTTATTTTTAATTATGATGAAGAAACTTATGACACGTTGAAGATTGCCGATCACTTAAGAGTGATTGGCTATCATCCAATACTTACGAGTGAAGCTCATGAGAAAGCGAAAAAAAGGGAACAAATCGATCTACTCATAACGATCATTTTAACTTTGCCTTTACTTTGGACGATGTTTGCGCATTTAGGATTTAATATATTTGTCCCAGAAATTTTGATGAATGGATGGCTTCAATTAGCGATAACAACACCCATCTTATTTTATAGTGGTAGACATTTCTTCAAACAAGCTTATCATCAAGTAAAAGCTAGAAATCTCGGAATGGATGCACTTGTCGTCATGGGAACAAGCGCTGCCTATCTTTTTAGTATTTATCAAACCATCATCCATCGTGATCATTTTCACATGATGCCAGACTTATATTTTGAAACTACAGCTGTTATTATTACGATGGTTTTACTTGGAAATTATTTTGAATCACGCGTTAAAGAAAAAACAAGCGATGCTTTACAAAGTTTAGTCCGTCTTGGAGCGAAAGAAGCGCGATTATTTAAAGATGGGAAAACTTCAATGGTATCGATTGATGACATCTTACCAGGCGATGAACTTATCATTTTAGCGAATGAAAAAGTTCCTCTAGATGGGATTGTGATAGAAGGCTCAAGTTACATTGATGAATCCATGCTCACGGGTGAACCGATGCCGGTCGCTAAAAAGCTTGAAGATAAAGTTGTTGGATCTTCGATGAACATTGTAAATACGATCAAAATTAGAGTAACTGCCGTGGGTAGTGATACGATATTATCGAAAATTATTAAGACGGTTGAAGATACAGCCTTAATTAAGCCTAAAGCTCAACGGATTGCAGATAAAATCGCATCATTATTTGTTCCGATTGTTGTCGTAATCAGTTTATTGACATTTATCCTTTGGACCATATTTGGTGAAAGTGGCAATATCGCGAGTGCATTTGCACCTGCGGTTGCAGTTTTAGTGATTTCATGTCCATGTGCTCTTGGTTTAGCAACACCGACTTCAATCTCTGTTGGTAGTGGAATTGCGTTTAAATCTGGAATATTATATAAAGGTGGCGAATTTTTTGAACTCGCCAATAAAATTGACGCGATTGCATTTGATAAAACAGGAACGTTAACCAAAGGACATCCTGAAGTAATCGAAGTAGTGGGTGATTCATCTCATATGATTTTCACAGCTTCCTTAGAATCACATTCAAATCACCCGATTGCAAAATCAATCCTTGATTATTATGATAGGGATATCTTAGAAATTAAAGACTTTAGTGTGTTAATTGGTCTTGGTGTCAAAGGCATCATCAATGATAAAATGGTTTATGTAGGATCTAAAAAATTGATGGAATCCATACAAGCTAAAAATACATTTGATGATCAAGCTTATATAGGCAAAGGGTATACCATCTTCTACACTGCAATTGATCAAGAAGTCGTGAATATGATTGTCATTTCAGATCCATTAAAGCCTGATGCTAAACATATGATTGAAATTTTAAAATCACGTGGTATTACACCGTACATGATTACTGGAGATCAGGAAGAAACTGCGCGTTATATAGCGAATCAATTATCGATTGAACATATTTATTTTGATGTATTACCACATGAAAAAGCAGAAATTATCCAAAAAATACGTGAAGAAAAACAAGTTGTCGCATTCGTTGGTGATGGGATTAATGATGCACCAGCCTTAAAAATGGCTGATGTTGGATTTGCTGTAGGATCAGGATCAGATATCGCGATTGATACTTCTGATGTGACCCTTATGCATACCGATTTAAAACTAGTCATTGATGCGATTGATTTATCACTCGCAACACTTAAGAATATTTACCTAAATTTCTTTTGGGCATTTGCCTATAATACGGTGATGATTCCCCTCGCTGCACTAGGGTACTTAAATCCTTCACTTGCAGGCATAGGTATGGGATTCTCATCAATCATGGTTGTTTTAAATGCTTTAAGTCTTAAACGATTCAAATTTAAAACTGAAGCGAAAGGAGGAACAATATGAAACTACAAGTCGAAAATATGACATGCAATCATTGTGTCATGAAAATTCAAAAATCATTACTCATCCATGGCGTTGAAGCAAAGGTGAGTTTAGATGAACACGCAGTCATCTTAAAATCAGAAAAAGATTTAGAAAAAGCAAAAAAAGCAATTAAAGAAGCTGGCTATGAGGTTAAAGCATGAGAGTAGTTGGAGGTATTCATCGTGGGAGAATTTTATATCGCGTAGAAAAACCAACAACAAGAGAAACAGCAGACATGGTGAAAGTTGCGGTTTTTAATATGCTTCAAATCCATTCTGGTGTTGTTTTAGATCTTTATGCAGGTTCTGGAGCTTATGGAATTGAAGCTTTAAGTCGTGGTGCTGATTTTTGTTATTTTGTCGATATGGACAAAGATGCGATTCAAACAGTCATCAAGAATTTAAAGATGCTAAAAATAGAAGATCAAGCAAAAGTGTTTCAACACACAGATGAACGGTTTATCAAAGGATTAGATGAATCGATTAAGTTTGACGTAATTTTCTTAGATCCTCCCTATGATGATGAAAATTATCAAGAGGTTATTTCTAAATTACAATCGCATTTGAATACAGGTGGTTATATTGTTTGTGAATCAAAAAAACAAACGGAAATATACCTTGAAATTCAAGATTTAGAAAAGATAAAAAACAAAACTTATGGGATAAAACGAATTACGATATTTCAAAAAAAATAACAGGTGAGATATCACCTGTTTTATTTTATGCGTTTGAATTGGGTTTGTTTGATTCCTTGTTCTGTGTTGAGATAGGTAGCGTGAACATAATGATATTTTTCAAAGGATGCTAAATTATTTTGGTATGGTAGATCATGGTTGATTTTCCAAGATGGATCATCGATGATCACTTTATCTGAAGTTCCAATCCAATATAGATGGTGTCTTTCGGTTTTTTTACCATCCATGATATCGAGATAACCCAATTGATCAATGAGGTAATTGTCATTGTGATAATATGTTTTAATCTGAATATGATTGGTTTTGGGCTTAACTGGTTGGCTATAAATCTTTTCTTTATCTTTTCCAATGCATAAGATTAACACTTCTTGCTTGATATTCTTAAGTTTATACCACGTTATAATACCATAGATAAATACTGCAATGGACAATAAGATTGTTGAATATAAAAGAAATGATTCAAGAATCAATAATGCGAAAATGATGAATAAAATTGGAATAATTAGCGCTAAATAAACGAATTTCATTTGATAATAAATTGTGTCGATAGATTCTTTTAAATCTTTAAGTTTAGTTTGTTTAAACTTAGAACTTCTAATCCTAAAATCGCCCATCAAATAACTCAAGAGTAATAAGGATAATAATGGTGGAGTTATCGAGACAATGATGGCATAAATTAAACCAGGTGTCGTTAATAATCCCCATGGTCTAATGACATTTTGATAGAGCATGACGAGCCCTAAAATATATAAGATACCTTTTGTTAGTCCTTTTTTTCTACCAGAGATAATGTAGATAAAATAGGCTAAGAAAAAATAACTTGCTGTTGATGATAATACCGGAAGAATAAGTTCCATCATAACCTCCACTATGTTTATGTTTCATTGTATAAAAAAATGTTAATTCTGTCAAACACGAAGAATTTTATCTTGTAAAATGCTGTTTATTTTAGTATAATGCTATTAGCATGATAGGAGTGATTATAAGATGAATATCGAATGGTGGTTACTAGTCATCATTATCGTTGGTGCAATCCTTATTGGCGCTGTTGCCGGTTTCTTTATTTCAAGAGCTTGGTTTAAACGTTATCTTGAAAAAAATCCACCGGTCAATGAAGCAATGATTCGTGAAATGATGCGTCAAATGGGCCGTACGCCTTCTGAAAAACAAGTACGTCAAATACTTGCATCAATGAACCAATATAAGACAACGAAGTAAAAAATGGCATAATACATTTATGTCTTTTTTTCTATCGAGGGAGACAAAATGAAAACACAAGATTTTTATGATATTGCACATGTTGCCCATGACACTGGAAGAATGGTAGAAAGTTATATGATTAAATACCTTCTTAAAGAAGTTAGTGGCGAAGAAGTGATAAAAGAACTTAGTCGATTCCAAAATAAGGATGGTGGTTTCGGTCATGGACTTGAACCAGATTGTTGGAATCCATTTTCATCACCGATTCAAACGCAGTTTGCGATGGGATATTTACGATTAATTGAGTTTGATAAAAACGATAAAGTTATCAAAAAGATGATGAGATATCTCGAAAAAACTTATGATCAAAAACTTAGAAAGTGGCATTTATTGTTGCCTTCAAATGATCATTATCCACATGCTCCATGGTGGAGTTATCGTGAAAATGAAGAAGATTATAATCCATCAGCATCCATTGCTGGATTTATTATAAAATATGGAAAACCTAAGACCAAAAGTTTAAAATATGCTTTAGAAGTTGCTTTTGATGTCATGGAAGATTTAATGAATGATCGAATCTCAAAAGAACCACATGAGTTATCGAATCTTGTTGATTTATTTGATGATGCGAGTGATTTCTTTAAAACGTATGACAATTTCAAAATAGCAAAAAATATTTTGATTGATTTAATCGGTGAGGTCATTGAAAAAGATCAAGAAAAATGGTTTACATCTTATGTGACTAAACCCTCTGTACTCATTCATTCAAAAGAATCAATTGGATATGAAAAATATAAAGATTTACTTCATTTAGAATTCAAAGAATCCATGAACCATCGCAATGAACTTAGAATATGGCCAGTAACATGGACATGGACAGAATACCTCGATGTTTTTGAAGAAGCTAAAGAAATATGGGGAAGTATTATCGCTTTAAAATATTTATACTTGATGCAACACGATATAGAAGAATGAGGAACCCTATTCGGATTCCTCATTTTTATGTTTTCTTCTTTTTGGTAAAAATCTAAATTCTGTGCCTTTTCTTAACCGCTCGTAATTTAATTTGTGTCGGTTGATAATGAGAAACCCTAAGAAAATGATGACTGCAAAATCCATGATTCTTGTTGGCAAATTATAGTTAGGGTGTTCATAAAAGACTCGAATAGCGAAATAAATAAAGATCACACCTGCAGAGAAAGTTGAAGCTACTGAAACATAGCGTGTAATTAAAAATACAATTGAGAATACAACAATAATTGCGACTGCGACCCATGGTTCAATCGCGAAGATCATACCACATGAGGTTGCGACTGCTTTTCCACCTTTAAATTTAAGATAGACAGGGTAGACATGGCCTAAAACTGCCGCTAATCCATAAAGCGATGAAAAATTTAAATCATGGGGACCTACTAGAAATAAACTAGGATCATTAATCAATCGGACGATGATAATGATAATTGAACCCTTTAACATATCAAAAATAAAAGCGAAGATCCCATATTTGAATCCTAAAACTCTCACAGTATTGGTTGCACCCGTGTTTTTTGAACCATGTTCACGGATGTCAACGTTCAAAAAGATCTTTCCGATTAAAAGACCAAAGGGAATCGATCCAATTAGATAAGACAAGATTAGAAAAAATATAACCATCATGGTTGCCATTGTGTCACCTCGTTCTTCACTATTATATCATCATTATTTTATCAGTAAAAGTAAAAAAGAAAACATAATCATCGATTGAGTTTGACCCTATTTTTTGGTATAATAAAAGCACTTAAATAAGTTGGTGATGACGTGAATAAACAAAACAAAAATTATGATGAAAAATCGATTCAAATCCTTGAAGGTTTAGAAGCAGTTCGTAAACGTCCAGGGATGTATATCGGTTCAACTGACCAAAGGGGATTACATCATCTCGTTTGGGAAATCATGGATAATGCAATCGATGAAACATTGGCTGGTTTTGGCAATGAGATTACATTAACTATTAAAGCAGATAATAGCATTGAGATTTCAGACAACGGTCGTGGGATGCCTTATAAAATGCATGCTTCAGGTCGACCGACTACTGAAATCATTTTTACTGTTTTACATGCAGGCGGTAAATTTTCTGACGAGAGTGGTTATAAGGTTGCTGGTGGACTTCATGGTGTTGGATCTTCAGTCGTGAATGCACTTTCGCAGTTCTTGGAAGTCACGATTTATCGTGATCAAGGGATTTGGAAGCAACGCTTTAGTGATGGTGGATCAAAGATAAGTTCCATTGAACGCATAGGTGAAACGAAAAAGACGGGAACGACTGTTTGGTTTAAACCAGATCCTAAGATTTTTTCGACGACCTTATTTCAATATGATATGATCAAAGAACGCTTAAGAGAAGCGGCTTTTCTGATTAAAGGATTAAAAATCAATTTAATTGATCAAAGAAATCCACAAAAAGAAACGTTTAAATATGACGAAGGTATTAGAGCATATATTGAATTTTTAAATAAAGACAAAAATGGGATTCATGATATTTGTGTGATTGAAGGACTTTATCAAGCAGAAACGAAGAAGAAAAAAATGATTGAACTTGAGATTGCTATGCAGTTTACTGAAGCATATCAAGAAAATATTTTATCATTTGTAAATAATGTACGCACCAAAGATGGTGGAACCCATGAAATTGGGTTTAAATCAGCTTTGACACGCTCAATTAATGATTATGCAAGAAAATATGGTTTATTAAAAGATAAAGATCCTAACTTAGATGGTTCGGATATCCGTGAAGGATTAACCGCAATTATATCACTACGTATTCCTGAAGATATATTGGAATTTGAAGGACAAACCAAAGGAAAACTTGGAACTCCAGAAGCACGAAATGCAACCGATCAAATGGTTTATGAGAAGATGACGACTTACATGGAAGAAAATCGTGAAGTGGCATCTAAAATCATTAATCGTTCTTTGATGGCTCAACGAGCAAGAGATGCTGCGAGAAGAGCACGTGAAGAAGCGAGAAATGGTAAAACAAAATCGAAAAAGGAAGTCACTTTGTCTGGGAAGTTAACACCTGCACAAGGAAAAGAAAAATTTTTGAATGAACTTTTTTTAGTCGAAGGTGATTCTGCCGGTGGATCGGCAAAACAAGGACGAAACCGGAAATATCAAGCGATATTACCGCTTCGTGGGAAAGTCATTAATACTGAAAGAGCTCCACTAGATACTATTTTAAAGAACGAAGAAATCGCAACCATGATTCATACCATTGGTGCAGAGTTTGGTGCTGATTTTGATATAAAAAAATGTAATTATGGAAAGATTATTATCATGACAGATGCGGACACTGATGGTGCGCATATTCAAGTGCTTTTGATTACTTTCTTTTTTAGATATATGCGTCCACTGATTGAAGATGGCAGATTATATATTGCACAACCACCTTTATATAAATTAGCGAAGAAAAAAGGCAAAAAAGAAGAAGTAATTTATGCTTGGTCAGATGAAGAATTAAAAGCTGTTATCGATGATTCACCTTATACTTTACAACGCTATAAAGGCTTAGGAGAAATGAATGCTAACCAACTGTGGGAAACCACGATGGATCCAGATAAACGTGTGTTAATCCAAGTAAAATTGGATGATTTTTCAGCCTCAGATAAACGTATATCAATTTTAATGGGTGATGATGTCACCCCAAGAAGAGAATGGATCGAAGATAACGTCGATTTTGAAATTTCTGACGATTTTGATCTTCAGAAAGGAGCAGAATAATGGCCATAGAAAAAATTAATGCCTACATTGATAAAGTCATTGAAAGCTCTTTAGAAGATATTGTATCGGATCGGTTTGCTAAATATTCAAAATATATCATTCAAGATCGTGCTCTACCTGATGCGAGAGATGGATTGAAACCTGTTCAACGTCGTATTTTATATGCGATGCAACAAATGGGCATGAACTATAATAAACCCTATAAAAAATCAGCAAGAATTGCTGGTGAAGTCATGGGGAAATATCACCCACATGGTGATTCATCGATTTATGAAGCCATGGTGCGCTTAAGTCAAGATTTTAAAATGCTTGTTCCTTTAATTGACATGCATGGAAATAATGGTTCAATTGATGGTGATTCTGCAGCTGCAATGCGTTACACAGAAGCTAGATTATCAAGAGCAAGTGAAGCATTATTAGGAGATATTGATAAAAGAACCGTTCCTTTTGTTCCAAACTTCGATGATGAAGAATTAGAACCAACTGTATTACCCGCAAAATTTCCTAATCTATTAGTCAATGGAGCAACCGGTATTTCTGCAGGATATGCAACAAAAATACCACCACATAATCTTAAAGAAGTGGTGGATGCGACCATTGCTTATTTAGAAAATGATAAGTTAACGATTGATGATATTGAACAAATGATGATTGGACCTGATTTTCCAACTGGTGGTATTGTTCAAGGTAAAGCTGGTATTCGCCAAGCTTTAGAGACTGGTTCTGGCAAAATTGTGATTCGGGCAAAAACAGAGATTGAAGAAGTATCGAAAAGCCAAGATCGTATCATTATTAATGAAATTCCATATGAAGTCAATAAAGCGGATTTAGTGAAACAAATGGATTTATATCGGATTGATAAAAAGATTGAAGACATCTTAGAAGTTAGAGATGAATCCGACCAAGAAGGTTTAAGAATCGCGATTGATTTAAAAAAAGGCGCTGATCCACAACTTATTTTAAATCTTCTATATAAACAAACCGATTTACAAGTTACCTATAACTATAATATGGTTGCTATATTAAACCACAGACCGGTTTTAGTCGGTGTTTTACCCATCTTAAAAGCTTATGTTGATCATCAAAAAGATGTGATAACTAACCGTTCAAATTATGAACTTGAGAAGGCTGAAAAGAGACAGCATATCGTTTTAGGTTTAATTAAAATGGTTTCTGTGATTGAAGAAGTTGTTCGAATTATTCGAAATTCAAATAACAAGGCTGATGCGAAAGAAAACATCATGAAACGTTTTGAGTTCTCTGAAATTCAAGCAGAAGCGATTGTTACACTTCAACTCTACCGCTTATCCAATACAGATATCGTCGCTTTAGAAAATGAATCTTTAGCATTGACTGAAAAAATTAAACAACTAGCTTTAATTTTATCCAGTGAAAAAGAATTAAAGAAAGTGATCAAAAAAGAACTTTTAGAAGTTTCTTCGACATTGGGTATGCCAAGAAAGAGTGAAATTGAATCGGAAATTGAAACAATTCGTATTGACCATAAAGAACTCATCAGTGATGAAAATGTAATGATTGGGATTACAAGAGAAGGTTATGTCAAACGGTCTTCCATTCGAAGCTATCAAGCTTCACTTACTGTTGGCATGAAGCAAGATGATGCATTGATCTATGAAAAAGAAGTGAATACACTCGATACGCTTTTAATGTTTACGAACCTCGGAAATTATATTTATTTACCGGTGTATAAAATTGATGAACAAAAATGGAAAGATTTAGGGAATTATATTAACAATATCGTTCCAATTGAAAAAGATGAAACCATTATTAAAGTCATTGAAGTTAGAAACTTCGAGGTTGATGATGAATTACTTTTAGTAACCAAAAATGGTATGATAAAACAATCAAAATTAAGCGATTTTAATGTTTCAAGATATCATAAACCAATAAGAGCCATGAAGATTCAAAAACATGATGAACTCATGTATGTGGATCAAACTGAAAGAGAAAATATCATTACCATTTCTAAAAAAGGTTATGCACTAAGATTTAAAACGGAAGAACTCCCAGTCTATGGTTTACAAGCAGGTGGTGTGAAGGGTATGTCTTTATCGGAGCATGATCAAGTTGTATGCGCGTTTTATGCAGATCCAACCGATGATTTCATCATGTTAACGACACGCGGACATGTGATTAAAGATGTAGTTGAAGAACTTCCAGTATATAACCGGGCACGACGAGGTATTTTAGTCATTGAATCACAAAAACAAAATCCTCATTATGCTGTTTCTGCACATCGCATGTCAAAAGCTCAACAAAAAGAAAACGTTACGGTTAGAATTATCGCCGAAAAGGGATGTATTGATGTGACCGTTAATGATTTAAAATATACCGGCAATAAATTCGGCAAAAAAATGTTTGATGAAGAAGATTTAGGTAAGGGCTATGATATCATGATTAGTCCTGCAATCCATGAACCAGAAATCCAAAAAGTTAAAAAGATTGTCGTTAAACCGGTTAAAAAAGTGGATGAAAGTGCAAGTTTTTTAAAAGAAGAAGAAATTGTAACCCACGATCAAAAAAAAATTAAATTAAGTCGTCTTGATTTATTTGATGAAGACGAATAGGAGA
>JAFGTQ010000034.1 GCA_016934015.1 Acholeplasmataceae bacterium
AAATCTCATCTCTAATCATTAGTCTTTTCACCTGCGTTTCAAAATCCACGTAAACCAATACTATATGGTCACAATATTTCATATAATCCACTTCAATTAAAAGCGGCATATCAATGACAACGAATGGAAATCTTTCCATAATTTCTTTTTGTTTTTCAATCTCCTCAAAAACATATGGATGAACGATGTCATTTAATTCTTTTCTTTTCATAGAATCATGAAAGATAAGTTCACCAAGTTTTTTCTTATCCTGTTCATTCCGAATGGGGAATCCAAAAACTTTTTCAGTTTTTAATATCATTTCTTCTTTGTTTTCCCAAAGGTTTTTAACGATAAAATCACTGTCGATCACTGGGATATGTAATGATTTTAAATACTTTGTCACCGTTGATTTACCACTCGCAATCCCACCGGTAAGACCAATGATATAAGGTTTATTTTTGACAGGTATCGCAGACATAAGTCCCTCTTCCTCCAACACGGATTTTCTTTATGGTTGTTCCACAAATTTGACAAGGTTCATTCACTTTAGTGTGTACCATCAATTTTAATTGAAACAATCCAGTCACGCCAAGTGATGCTGTATAAGAACGAATGGTAGACCCACCTAAATTGACAGCTTCACTTAATATTTTCTTCGCAGATTCAATCAATTGATCACTTTCATACTTGGTGATTGAAATACCTTTCCGATTTGGATGAATTTTCGCATCAAATAAGGTTTCATCGACATAAATGTTACCTAAACCACTGATGATTTTTTGATTAAGTAGTATTGATTTAATCGCGACATTTTTCTTTTTAATCTTTTCAAAAAAGAAATCTTTATCGATATCAAATGGTTCTTGTCCACATTGATTTAATGGATATGTATTTAAATAATGATCTAAACTTCTTAAATGCATCGTTCCAAATTTACGAGTATCGTGATATCTCAATTCAACCTCATGACTCAAGTGAAATACAACATGCTCATGTTTATTGATTGGTTCATTTGGATTGATATAAAATTTACCTTCCATCCTTAAATGGATGATGAGTGCATTTTGATCTAAGATAAAAATTAAATATTTCCCAATCCGATCGATTCTATGAATTTTCTGTCCAATAATTGTAGATCTAAAGATGTTTAAATCTTCATGAATGATTTTTTCATAATAAACATCAACACCTTCAAATATCAATCCAGTTAATTGGTTGGATAAAATCTTTCTGACGGTCTCTACTTCTGGAAGTTCTGGCATCATGTCACCTACTTTAAGTCATACCAAGTTAATCCTGTATCACATGACGTTTCAAGCTCAACATCTAACTTTACCGCATGTTTCATCATATCCGGAACAATCTTTTTCATTTCTTCGATTTCATCTTCATGAACTTCTAAGATGAGTTCATCATGGACTTGAAGTAATAACTTAGATTTTTTATGATTTTTTTCTAAGTAGCGATATAAATCTATCATCGCTTTCTTCAAAATATCCGCTGCACTTCCCTGAATTGGGGCATTAAGCGCGGTACGTTCACCAAATGCTCTTTGTGTAAAGACTGGTGATTTTAATTCTGGAATGTATCTTCTGCGTTTCATAATTGTTTCAACATATTCATGATCTTTCGCAAACTTCACGATATCTTCCATATATGTTTTTATTTCAGGATAAATTTCTAAATATCGATCAATGAATTCTTGAGCTTTCTTTGGTGTGACATGAATATCCTCGGATAAACTCCATGCACCAATGCCATAAATAATTCCGAAGTTTACAGCTTTCGCAGCTCTTCTTTGATCTGAAGATACATCTTCGGTATGAAATACATCTTGTGCTGTCTTGGTATGAATATCTTGATTTTGATTAAAAGCCTCAATGAGGGCTCTGACATTTGCCATAGAGGCTAAAACTCTAAGTTCAATCTGAGAGTAGTCAGAGCCTAAGAAAAGGTGATTTTTTGAAGGAACAAATAATTTTCTGATTTGTCTACCTTCTTCACTACGAATCGGTATATTTTGAAGATTAGGATCTAATGAAGATAAACGACCTGTCGTCGTTAAAGCTTGCATATAGATGGTATGAACTTTTCCATCTTCAAATATATTTTGTTCTAACCCTTCAATATAAGTTGAATAGAGTTTAGATAATTGGCGATAATTCATAATCTCTTCGATAATCGGATGTTTCCCTAAGAGTTGATTTAAAACGTCCACGTTCGTCGAGTAGCCCGTTTTCGTCTTCTTTCCATATGGGAGTTCAAGACGCTCGAAAAGTATCTCTCCGAGCTGTTTAGGGCTGCTAATATTAAAAGTTTCTCCAGCTAAATCAAAAATGGTTTGTTCAATCATTTTTAACCGATGTGATAAATCTTTCTTCTGATTTTTTAACTCTTCTTGGTCAACTAAAAGCCCTTGATATTCCATGGTCGCCAAAACTTCAGATAATGGAATTTCGATTTCTTCTAAGAGATGAAGTTGTTCTTGTTCTTTTAATGTTTCAATTTGTGAATTTCTTAATTGATAAATAGCTTTCGCTTTGGATGCGATATGCTTAAAATAAACCTCTTTCTCAGGAAGTCCTTTTTTCGCACCTTTTCCATAGATGTTATCATCATATTCAATATCTTCATAATCGAATGCAGAAACAATTCGTTTGAATTCTTCTTTACCCAAATGTGAATTAATTAAATAAGCAGATAACAGTAAATCAAAAGTCACACCTTTTAAATCTTGATCATGCCAAAGTAAATAAACTTTCGCTGCTTTATAATCATAGGTCCACTTTGATATAGATGGATTATTTAAATAATCAATCCATACTTTTGACTCATAAAGTTTATTTGATAAGATATAATGATTTTCACCATCAGATAATCCAATACCCCAAAGTTCAGCCTTATGATAGTTATAATCAGAAAGTTCAAAGTGAATCGCTAAATCCTTTGTTAAAACTACTTTGAGTTTTTCTTCTTTATCAATTATGGTATATTCCCATGCAGATGAGGTTGGAACTTGATCCATTTTTTTCACAAACACGTGAAGATCAAGTGATTGGAAAAAACTTGCTAGTTCATTTAACTTTGTACTTTGAATGTTTAGATCATGAAACGTCACATCAATTTGTGCATCACAATCAATGGTGACAAGTTCTTTAGAAAGTTTTGCAAGCTCTTCATGTTCGACTATTCGTTCACCTAATTTACCTTTGATTTCATATTTATGGGCAAGTACATTTTCTAATGTTCCATATTCTAAAAGTAATTTAATAGCTGTTTTTTCCCCAACTCCAGGAATTCCCGGAATATTATCCGATGGATCACCCATTAACGCTTTTAAATCTATCATTTGATGGTGCGTAAGTTCATATGTTTCTTTTAATGTTTGCGGGTTAAAAGAATGAACTTCTTTCATTCCTTTTTTTAAAAGGTTTACTGTAATATGGTCATCTACTAATTGGAGTAGGTCACGATCCGATGAAAAAATTTCAACGTGGTAACCTTCTTGTTGACCACGCTTCGCCATCGTTCCAATAATATCATCTGCTTCATAGCCAGCTTTACTGTATTGTTTAATTCCTAATAAATCTATGTATTGATTAATCAAAGGGATTTGTTGGGCAAGCTCTTCAGGCATTTTAACCCGTCCCGCTTTATAACCTTCATATGCAAGATGTCTTTTTGTTGGTTCTTTCGTATCAAAAGCAACTAAAGCTTCTTTGATATCCTCAGTGATAATCTTTTCAAACATCCCAACAAACGCGAATAATGCATTCGTATAAACACCTTTGGTGCTTTGCATCAGGGTTGCTCCTGGGTATGCTGTCGCATAATATGCGCGAAAAAGAATGGAGTTTCCGTCAATTAAAATCAATTTTTTCATGTCATAGTCTCCTTCAAGTGTATTCTAACATGGTTTATTTAAGAAATTTCCCACGACATTTGTGGATAAAAATAAGGGTCACCGAATCCGGAATTGACCCTTGCCTTTCCCTTTACCCTTCTTTTGAGGGGCTTGAGAAAGCATTTGATTTGGATTTCTTTGTAAACTCTCAAGTTGTTTTTCATCCATATTCATCATTTTTTTCATCATCTTTTTTTGGGTATCTAAAGCTTGGCGTAACCGGTTTAAATCACTGACACTCATGCCAGCACCTTTACTAATACGCTCTCTTCGACGACTCGATTGATCAATCAGTTTTGGATCTTTTCTTTCGGCTTCGGTCATCGAGGTGATTAAGACCCCCATTTTCTCAAATTCACGATCATCGATGTTTGCCGCTGCATCTTTGACATTTTTCATGCCGGGCAAAAAGCCTAATATCTTACTCATTGATCCCATTTTTTTAATCATTTTGAATTGTTTGAGTAAATCATTATAATTGAATGAATCGCTCATTAATTTTTCCATCATGCCAGTAGCTTCATCTTCATCAATGGATTCGGTTGCTTTTTCAATTAAAGTTAAAACATCACCCATGCCAAGAATTCTTGAAGCCATACGTTCTGGATGAAAGACTTCAAAAGCATCCATTTTTTCACCAGTTGATGAAAACTTAATGGGAATTTGTGAGACTTCACGAATGGATAAAGCTGCACCACCTCGAGTGTCCCCATCCATCTTTGTCAAAATCGCCCCAGTGGCATCTAATTGATCATGAAAGCTTTTCGCAATATTTGCAGCATCTTGACCAGTCATCGCATCGACAGTTAATAAAATTTCATTGGGTTTAGATATCTTTTTAATATCGACAAGTTCTTGCATCATGACTTCATCGATATGCAATCTTCCAGCTGTATCGATAATGACCACATCGTAATGTTTTTCTTTTGCATATGCAAGCCCATTTTTTACGATGGTTCTTGCATCGATAAGACCTTGTTCAAAAACTTCAATATCAATCCCTTTGCCAATCATTTTTAACTGTTCAATGGCTGCGGGACGATAAACGTCAGCAGCAATAAACATGACTTTTTTCTTTTCTGCTTTACGGATATAAACCCCAAGTTTACCAATGGCTGTTGTTTTCCCTGAACCTTGTAAACCAATGGTCATTATGGTGGTTAAACCGCTTAAGTTATATCTTAAGCCTTCAGTATCTTCACCCATGACGCGTTTTAATTCGTCATGAACAATTTTAACGACCTGTTGGCCTGGATTTAATCCTTTTAGAATTTTTTCGCCAACGGCCTTTTCTTTCACATTTTGAATAAATGTTTTAACAACTTTAAAATTGACGTCAGCTTCTAAAAGCGAGAGTCTGACCTCTCGCATCATGTCGTCAATATCAGATTCATTAAGTGCGCCACGTCCTGTCATTCGGCGCATGGCCATCTGCAGGCGTGAACTTAAACTATTTTCTACCATGTTTCATCCAACTTTCGCAATGCATCAAGTAATGTTAAATCTCCTGATGTTTTAATCTTTTCAATCAATGCTAAACGTTGATTTTTCAAAGTTAAAAGTTTCAATTTTTGTTCAAAATCTAACAGATGTTGTTCTACTTTTTTCAGATGATCAAAAATTGCATTTCGACTCACTTTATAGAGTTCAGAAATCTCTTGAAGGGAATAATCTTCTATATAATAATACTCAAAATAAAGCCTTTGTTTCTCAGTCAATAAAGGCTCATAAAAATCAAATAATTGATTCAAATATTCTTTTTTATCTAAAGTCTCCATGTCTACTCCTTAAAAGAAATCCTTGAAAAGTCCATAAATATATTGTTCAATGTCGAACATGACTAAATCTGTAATTTTTTCACCTAATCCAACATATTTAATAGGTAGATCGTAAAGATGTCTAATGGCTAATACAATACCACCTTTAGCGGTTCCATCGAGTTTAGTTAAGATAATACCTGTTACTTCGGTTGCTTCTTTAAAAACTTCAGCTTGTCGCATGCCATTTTGTCCAGTCGTCGCATCAATCACTAGAAGAGTTTCTTGAGGTGCACCAGGAACAACTTTTTCAATCACACGTTTCATCTTAGATAGTTCTGCCATTAAATTGACTTTTGTTTGTAATCTACCCGCAGTATCGCATAGTACAAGATCATATTTTTCTTTTATTGCCAAATTGAGAGCATCAAAAATCACAGATGAAGGATCAGAACCTTCTTTTTTTGTGAAGACAAAAGTTTCACTTCTTTTTCCCCATTCAACGAGTTGATTAATCGCTCCAGCGCGGAATGTATCCCCTGCAACTAGCATGACTTTTTTACCCATATCTTTATATTGTTTAGCGAGTTTTCCAATGGTCGTTGTTTTACCCACACCATTGACACCGACAAACAAATAAACATTGAGTTTATCTTCATCATAATGAAGTTCAGTATCTACTAATTCATCTTTTAAATAGATCTCAAACATTTTGTCTACTATTATTTCAGATAAGTCATTAGGGTCTTTGATATCTTGATCTTTCACTTCTTTTCGAAGTTGTTCCATAAAATAGATGACCGTATCGATTCCGATATCTGCTTGAATAAATACGTCTTCAAGGGCATCGAAAAGGTCATCATCAATGGTTTGGCTTTTCGCTAAAATTGCTTTTAGTGATGCTAAATTTTCTTTACTTTTATGTAATCCTAAGGCATAACGATCATCTTTTGGTTTACGCCCAAATAGTTTCTTAAATAAACCCATGGTTTCACTCCTAATTCTTTGACTATTATACCATAGATAAAAAGAAAACCGAAAGACTATTCTTTCGGTAATGACTTAACAAAATCAGTTAATTTATCATAATTTAGATGTTCACTCATTTCATCTAAATATTCAAGATAAATAATCTTTCTGTTTGCATCTAAAACGAAGACGCTTCTAGCTTGTAATCTTAATTCTTTAATGTTAGTCCCGTATTGATTAGCAAAATCAAGTTCACGGTGATCAGATAATGTAATGACATTGTCTAGTCCTGCATTTCCACACCATCTTGATTGTGCAAATGGTAAGTCATTTGAAATCGTAATCACTAAGACATCGTCTCTCGACACTAAATCTTGGTTAACTCTTCTTGTTTGTGTACTGCATACCGATGTATCTAACGATGGTACAACGTTTAATACAATATACTTTGCCTTATAATCACTTAACTCTTTCTCTTCTAAATCTTGGCTCAATGCTTTAAAGTTAGGTGCAATGTCCCCTACTTTTTTTACAGCACCTAAAACAGTAATCGGATTGTTTTTAAATGTTTTCATAATTTATCACTCACTTTCTATAATTATTATAGCATTGCTAATTTTTTGTGAGGTGAGTTTTGCTTAAAGAGAGACCCTCCCAAAAAAGCGGGAGGTTCTTCTTGTTAGGGTGTGCATTTAATATGCACTTATAAAGGGGAAAGTATGAAGTGTTTTCTTACTTTCATCTTACCACTAATATTTTAGAATTTAAATATTATTCTGTAATTTTCTTAATATATTTGCACTTTGGAAATCCACTACATGCAATAAATTCGCCATATTTACTCGTTCGAATGACTAAAGGTTTCCCGCATTGTGGACACAGTTCATCTGTGAGCTTAGGTCCAACTTTTTTCATATGCTTTTGAGCATGGTCAACAAGTGGAATAAAACTCTTATAAAATTGATCAATGAGAACACCACCATTTTGTTTACCTTCAGCAATTTCATCTAAGACAGTTTCCATTTTTGATGTATATTCCACATTAATAATCTTATGAAAAAATTCATCGAGTTGTTCTGACGTTAATTTCCCTTGATCTGTTGGTTTAAATCGTTTTTCAACGAGTTCAACGTAATCTCTTGCTTTTAAAGTTTGGATAATCGATGCATAAGTTGAAGGTCGACCGATTCCTAATGACTCTAAGTCTTTAATTAGAGTTGCTTCACTATATCTCGCTGGTGCTTTCGTTACTTTTTCAATCGCAAGTACGTCTTTTGCATCGATTAATTGACCTTCTTTATAATGAGGTAATATCGTATCTTTTTGTTTATTTTCAAGGTATATCGCTTGGAATCCCTTAAACTTTTCGACTTCTCCAGTAACAAGATACTCATGTCCATGTGATTCAAAAGTCACTTTGGTGACATCAAAGATGGCAGGAGCCATGAGACTAGCGACTGTACGATCATAAATTCGTTTGTAAAGCTTATATTCATCTTTTCCTAAATAACTTTGCATCATATCGGGTGTTCGATGAATCGATGTCGGGCGAATCGCTTCATGGGCATCTTGGGCATTATCTTTTGTCGTCACACGATATTTACCTAAATAGGATTTTCCATATTCTTTTTCAATGAATGCTTTGGTTTCTTCAATGAAAGGTTCTGCTAATCGGTTCGAATCGGTTCTCATATAAGTAATCAAACCGATGATTTCTCCTCCAATTTCAATCCCTTCATACAATTTTTGGGCAACCATCATCGTTCGAGATGCGCTCATGCTTAAATTGTTAATGGCGTCTTGTTGCAAGGTGGATGTAATAAATGCTGGTTTCGGTTGACGTTTCGATTCTTTTGTTTCAATCTTTGTCACTGTGAATGGATTTTGTGATTCCAAGACAATTTGATCTGCTTCTTCTTTCGTCAAACGTTTTTTATCTGGAATTTGGTAATCGGCTTTCGCATGATAGAAACAAGCTTCAACTTCATAATATGTTTCTGGAATAAAAGCTTCGATTTCTTTTTCTAAGTCAACAATCAGCTTTAAAGCAACCGATTGTACACGACCTGCTGATTTTGATTTAATCTTTGACTGTAAGAGCTTTGATAATTTAAAACCAATAATACGATCTAAAATGCGTCTTGTTTCTTGTGAAAATACTAAATGTTGATCAATTGGTCTCGGATGATTCATCGCTTCTAGGATCGCTGGTTTTGTAATTTCACGGAACACGATCCGATTAGCTTGTTTTGGATCAAGTTTTAATATTTCAGCTAAATGCCAACCGATAGCTTCTCCTTCTCTATCTTGGTCAGTTGCAATATACACTTCTTTATTCTTACTTTTTGAAATCAACTCTTTGACAAGTTGTTGTTTTCCAGGAATAATTTTGTAAATTGGTAAATATTCATTTTGTAAGTCAATCCCTAATCCATCGACACCTGTCGTTGCTAAATCACGCACATGTCCTTTCGAAGATAAAACAAGCACGTCTTTACCGACATAGCTTCCAATCGTTTTAGCTTTAGATGGGGATTCAACAATAATGAGTTTTTTGCTCAATGTGACACCTCATTTCAACCTTATTATAGTGAGAGACAAATGATTGTCAAGCAAAAAGTTTTTATCTCTTCCTTATATATATTTAAAGAATATATATGATTTTTCACATACTTTATCATATGGATAAAACAGCTAAATTACTTTAAATCCAATAAAAAAAGTGAAAACTCACTTTCTCTTTAACATCGATTTAATCGGTTCATAAGACTTCCGATGAATGGGTGTGATCCCATAAGTTTCAAGTGCAAGTAAATGTTCTTTAGTTCCATAACCTTTGTGATTCTTAAATCCATACTGAGGAAATAATCGATCCATTTCAACCATATATGCATCTCGTGCAGTTTTCGCAACGATGGATGCACAAGCAATTGAAATCGATTTTTGATCTCCTTTGATGATGCTTTCTGATGGTATATCGATTTCAATGGGCATCGCATCAATCAATAAATAGTCCGGTTTTATTTTTAAATGTTTAATTGCGGATATCATGGCTTCTCTACTTGCTCGATAAATATTGATTAAATCAATTTCTTCAACTGAGCTAATCCCAATCGAGATTGAAAGGCTTTGAGCTTTAATCTCTTCTAAAGCGAGTAATCTTTGTTTCTCACTTAATTTTTTCGAATCATCTACATGCGTAAATTGAGCATCTGGCTTTAAGATGACTGCAGCAGCAAACACAGGACCCGCTAAAGGTCCTCTTCCTGCTTCATCAATACCAGCAATATATTTGGCACCTAATTGGTGTAAATTTTGTTCAATTTCATAAAGTTTCGGATCTGTCAAAAGATAGTCCTCCAAGTTGTTTTCCTCGAATGTCGGTCAAGATGATTTGATAAACACGATCATAATCGACTTCAGCACCTTTTAAAAGTGCTCCTCTTGTGTTTCCTATATGATTAAGCATTGAAACATAATCCATATCTTGTGTGATGCCATATCGATCATATAAACGCTTTGGATAATATGATTTTAAGAAATCAAGAGCATAATGACAGACATCATCTTCAGGTAGTATGCGGTCTTTGATTGCGCCAGTTATGGCTAAGTGGTATCCCACTTTCGCATCAGTAAATTTAGGCCATAAAACACCTGGAGTATCTAAAAGCTCAAAAGAATCACCTAATTTAATCCATTGTTGGGCTTTTGTAACCCCAGGAGTATTTCCAGTTTTTGTTGCAGACGATTTTGAAAGTTGATTGATTAAAGTGGATTTCCCAACATTTGGAATACCTAAAATCATGGTTCTAAAAGGTCTTATCTTAAGTCCTTTACTTTCTTCTTTTTCAATCTTATCTTTTAAAACTTCACGAGCTAACCCATGAATTTTATCGACGTTTTTACCGGATTGTGCATCAATTTTTAAGGTGTAATACCCCATCTCTTGATACTCTTTTTCAGTGATTGATAGGACTTTTGCATCTGCTAAGTCCATTTTATTAAATAAGAGAATCACGGGCTTATGTGCCGTGATTTTCATGATTTCAGGATTCATGGAAGACATTGGCAATCGACTGTCAAGTAAAATCATAATGATATCCATGAGTTTTATTTTTTCTCTAATTTCGCGGAGTGACTTAAACATATGCCCAGGAAACCACTGGATTTGTTTGGTTGTACTCATTTTATCCCTCCAAGTGGCCACATCTTATAAATCACTTTACCCATAATATCTTCACTGTATACAGGCCCAAACAAACGGCTATCTTGAGAGCCGTCTTGATTATCACCAAACACGATGTATTGCCCAACAGGAACAATACCATCCCATAAATCACCTTCTAAATCTTCCTTTTGATAGGCTTTAATATAGTAAATTTCACCATATAAGTTTTTATGTACTTCACCATTGATTAAGATTTGATAATAATCACCATAACTCAATTCAAATGTTAGTAAATCACCAGGCACCCCAACAACACGTTTCACAAAATATGTTTGATCATCAACGACGCCCAAGACTCGAGGATAGTTTTCTGTTGTCATTTTGATGACAACAATATCATCTTTTTGAGCTTCATATGCATAATGATAAATTAAAATTCGATCCCCATCTTCAAAGGTTGGATACATGGAAGTTTGTGAAACATCTGATGGGAGTAAGAAAAACATGAAAATCATAAAAATACTCATCATCGATATGGATAAAAATGTAAACCAATCTAAAAACTCAAAGCGATGTTTGGTCATAAAATTTAAATTTTTGATATCTCTTTTATGTGATACTGAATGAATACTTAAAATAACTGAGAAAATGGAAAGAATGGCTCCAATTGAAAAACCAACCATGCTCCATCTTAAATTTAGCTTAGATACACCATAAGCGTAAAAGATAATGGTTGTTACCATCAATAAGATTGAAATAGATAAACGTATATAAGCTTTTTTTAGTGTCATAATATATCCTTATGAATTCTTATTTAATAGATCTTCTAAATCGCCAAGAGTCGCAATCACTTCACGTGCTTTCGTCCCTTGATTTTCACTCACAATACGAAATTGCTCAAGCATTCCCATGATACGTTGTGCTTTATTAAAGCCTAAACCAAATTCCTTTTGAATACGATTAATCGATGCACTATCTTCTGTCACCACAAAACGAGCAACTTCTCGAAATAAACTTTCATCGACAACTTCACCAATTTCAATACTTTGTTTTAAACTTTCGTGTTGAATGAGGTAGGTAGGTTCACCTTGTTTACGAATAAAGTCTGTCACTGCATAAATTTCATCATCTGGAATATAAGCACCTTGTAAACGATGCGTACGATCTGCACGTTTCAATAACATATCGCCTTTACCTAAAAGCGTTTCTGCACCAGCGCCATCTAAGATGGTTGCTGAATCAACATAAGCAGCCACTTTGAATGCAATTCTGGCTGGAATATTGGATTTAATCGTACCTTTCACGACATCAGTCGTAGGTCTTTGGGTAGCTACTAATAAATGAATACCAGCAGCTCTCGCTTTTTGAGTAATCCGTTGAATAGATTGTTCAACATCCGAAGATGCTGCAATAATCAAATCAGCAAGTTCATCAATCACAATGACAATATAAGGCATTTTTTGGCCTTCAGCAAATCCTCTTTTCACATTTTCATTATAAGATTTAATATCTTTAGATCGATTTTCTGAAAATGTGACATAACGAGATTCCATCTCTTCAACGCACCAGTTGAGGGCGGATGCTGCCATCTTAGGATCTGTGATGACTGGTGTCACTAAATGTGGAAGATCAGCATATGCCGCAAGCTCAACCATTTTAGGGTCAATCAGAATTAGTTTTAAATCTTCAGGTGAATTCTTGAGTAATAAACTCACTAAAATGGTATTCACACAAACACTCTTACCCGAATTGGTAGCACCAGCGATTAATCCATGAGGCATTGCTTGAATATCTTCATATATATTTTGGCCATCAATATCAACACCTAATGCAATTTTTAGAGGATGATTATAATCTTCTAAAAATTCTTTTGTATCGACAACATTACCAAATGCAACAATTTCTTTCAATTCATTTGGAACTTCAACCCCTACATATTTTTTCCCAGGGATTGGTGCTTCGATACGTAGCGTTTCCGCAGATAAATTCATCATCAGTGTATCTTTAATCGTTAAAATTCTCTTAACGTTGACACCAGCATCTAATTCAATTTCATAGCGTGTCACTGTTGGACCTTTTTTACTACCTGCGACATGACCTTCAATATTAAACTCAGTAAGTGTTGAGTTAATGACATCTATTTGATTAAGTAACCATTCTGGTTGTTCATTTGTATCTCTATTTTTCTTTTTAAATAGACTAACTGGGGGGAATTCATAGATCGATTCCGATTTGATTTTAATCGCTTCTTTAATTTCTTTTTTTTCTTGCTCATCAAGGAATCCAAAATCAGAAACCCTGACGGTTTCTTTTTCAATTGGTTTTTCCCGTTTGAAAGTTTCAATTTTAGGTTCTGTATAAGATTTTTCTTCTGGTGGTAAACTAACAACTCGAGTTGGTTTTACATCGGGTTGTTTTGTCACTTTATTCTCTTCAACTTTCTTAGATTTAGAATGACCAATAGGATTCATCAGTGTTGGTTTTTCTTCTTTTTCTTCATCTAAATCTTTGGAAGGAGTATACGTTTCAGAACCAAACACTTCTGATCTAGTTTTATTTGATATAATGTTTGTAAATTCATAATATTTATTACCGTATTTCTCAGCAGCTTCTTTTTCAGATAATTTAGGAGTAGTTCTAAACGCATCAAATCTTTTGGTTGTATCACCTATGGCATCAACTTCATATGGTAAAACAACTTCATCTTTGACACTACGCCCAAAAATAGGCGATACAAATCTCGTCGTTTTATATGTTTTTCTGCTACCTCTTAA
>JAFGTQ010000035.1 GCA_016934015.1 Acholeplasmataceae bacterium
TAAAACATATAAGCCTTGAAACATTTCCATGAACCCACGAAGGGCTACCGTTTGATCAAGTGCAAATATCGTGGATAAAATTGAAAGTAACACATAGATTCCGATTGGAATCATAAAGCTCTTCTTTTTGAACTTAATTTGTTTCAAAATAAGTAAGATAGCTGTGATCAAAACTAAAATAATCGTCAAGACAATGAGCCAACAGGCTTTATAATAACTAAAAAAATCTAATTGATATGTGCCGCCTGTCCAGTGACGTTCTTCAAGTGGTGTTAAGACAATGATTTTCGCATAAACAATGAGTGGCACGATGCCGATGATAATTAATAAAGGAATCAAACTCCATATACGCCATGAAGATATGATTTTCTTAAAAAAGACAGAAAAAATTGAAGGACCTTGGTCATTCATCACTTCTGTCGTTTTTGTTTGTTTTTTATCATGTTTTTTAGGCGAAGCTTTTTGATGTTTCTTTTTTAAATATGTTTTTCGTTGTTGTGCCATCAGATACCTCTTTTAAATGCTTTTATTCAACAATGCTTATCGCGTAATATTGACGATATTTACCACTTTCTGATGTGACTAATAAATATTCATAATTAAAAAACTCTAGCTTTTCTTTTGGTGAACGGTCATTGGTCACCCCTGTGTAGGTTTGTTTACTTCCATCAACAGATTCTATGAAAGAAATCACATCACTAACTGTCATGCCTTCTATAATATAAATCGTTGATTGATCAAGATAGATGTCAGCATCTTCTTTGATTAAAATATGGGTTTCATCGGATTTCGGTTCATTGGATTGACACCCTACCATGAGAAACAAAGACAAAATCATGAGTATATATTTCATATATAAATCCCTTTCTAGTCAAGAATATCGTATCACAGGATTAAAGAAGTGTCAATTTCATGGTCTCATGATATTTTCTTGCAAATATGTCCTTATAAGCATATAATAATACTATAAATAAAGGAGGATAACCCCATGAAACCTAGACTCCTCACTGATATAAAGAATCAATTACTCCAACTTGGTCTTGAAGTAGAACCAAGTGAAGAAGCTGATTTAGAGATTCATCAAACATTTTTAAAGAAAACATTTCTTGGTGGACAGCACCATATTTACTATGATTTACTCATTGGTATTAATAGTAAAGATGAAAAAGTTTATGTGATTGAAAAAGTATCTTCAAAGAAATCAGGTATTACTGCGACTGTTGAAGTCAGTAGTATGATTCAAAGTGGTCGTAATGTCTACCACAAAGTTAAAACCACAGCTTATGGCTTAGACGGCATAGCCTATGAACTTAAACTAAACCTTGGCGATATTTTAAAAACTATTAAAAAGATTGCTAAAAATCAAGGCTATGGATTTAAGTTTGTCTTTAGGAAAGAAAAATTATTAGAAGCTAAATATACTTAAGGGTTGCAGAGGCAATCCTTTTTTATGGTTGATCTTGCGTATAAGCACTCAAATCTGGTTGAATTTGGAATTGATTACTTATATAGAAAGCATCAAATAGATCTTTTTGAAGTAATAGTTCATCACGCATTAAATCTCTTACGATATCTCCATTATAAAATTGTTGTTCAGCCGTAATAAATGGACGACTCGTTTGATCATAAATATAGTCGTTAGTTGCGACTAAATAATAAGTTTGATCATCAAATGATGATTTTAAGGTTGAATATCTCAACCCTTGATCTGCCATCATTTTTTTGACTTCAGAACCTAAAATATAAGCTGATTTAATGACATTATCAAAAGGTAGAATTTCATATATTTTAGCATAATTGATGACTTCACCATGATTAATTGAAGCCCGTGTACCACCGGTATTATGGAATGCGATATCCGCATTCGCTCGAACTCTCATGAGATTTGCGACCCATTCAGTGAGCTCATCTTTTGACATATATTGTCCAGCATCGATGATTGGTGTTAAAAAGATTTCATCGGTTCCAAGTTTATATTGATCAATGAGTGTTTGGACTTCAGCATTGGGTGTATTAAATAAAGTATCGGATGAAACATTTACTCCAGTCATTTGTGATGTTTCAAGATCAATTCTCACATGACCAATGGCCTGACCATTTGATCCAGATTTTATGGTTAATGTCCCATTAGGTAATCGACTAATATTTTTTTGATGGTCATGTGCATTAAATATGATATCGACATTTTCACTTCCAGATAATGCATCAATTTGGCTATTAATTCCACCTGGATCATGCATTAAAACAATGACATAGTCAACATTTTCATCTTCTCTTAAATAAGATGCATAAAATTTAACCATCTCTAAAGATCTTTCGAATGAATAACCACTTACTTTTGAGGTTGCAATCGAAGATTCTAATCCATCCCCCATAATCCCTATGACCCCAATTTTTACATCACCACGTGTAATGATGGTATATGGATCAATTCCATCGACTAATTCATTTGTTTCTTTATGAAAGATATTTGCTCCAAGAAGGGGAAAACTTAATGCTTGATCACCCAAAAAGTTTTGAGTGACAACTTCAATACCCCAATCAAATTCATGATTACCAACCACCATCGCGTCAAATTTCATCTGATCCATGATGGTTAATGTCGATTGTCCTTGATAATAATTGGATAATGCACTTCCTTGAAGCATATCTCCACCCGCTAATAATAAAGTACCATTCGGATTATCAAGTCTTTTTTGTTCAATATAATTCGCAAGATATGCAATTCCCAAATTCGGACTATCTTTTTCAATCGCTCCATGAAAATCATTTAAATAATAAATATCTAAATAGGATAAAGGCTGAATTGAAGGTTGTTCCTCAGGTTCATTGACTTTTGGTGAACAACCAGTAAGTGTTATTAATATAACGAGTATAAAGGTTAAGAGTCTTTTCATGAAATTAAGTCCTTTCAAAGGCTATTTCTATCGTATCATAAAAATATAAAATCATTTCGATAAAAATATCAGTTTCTTTTTATAGTTTGTATTGTAAAATAAAATCAAATGGAGGTGTTTCTATTGAATCGTAGAGAAAAATTCAAAGAACAGCTCAAAAAGAAATCGAAATTTGAGACGATTAAATCATTAATGATGACCTTTACTGCGACTGTGACTGCTGTTGTGGCCATTGCTGTTTTAGTTCCCAGCAGCCCGAAAGCAACCATCGAAAGCGTGAAGGTTTTTACCAGTGATATCGTCTATCAAGTCAATGTGACAGACAGTGATGGGGCAATTACTAACGATACCTTAAAGGTTGTTCTAGAAAATCAATCCGAGTATTATGAGGTTTTACTTGAACCGGGATTGTCTGCAGGATCGTTTAGTAATTTGAATTCAAATACTCAATATACCTTAAGTGTGAGGTATGACAAAGGATTTGGATTAGAAAAACTAGCAACAGAAACCATCAAAACCATAGAGAAAGATGGTGCAGCTTTCCTAGGGGTATCAATTATAGATCCAAACTATGATTATTACATCCCTTATCAGCTTGATATTTATTACACCAATCAATTATTGACTTATCAAAATCTCGTACTCTATGTTGCGCTTGTTCCATATTACCAGGTTGATGATCCAATTTATGAGCCTTATATGATTAATCTAGAAGGAACAACAAGCATTACCCTTGATGTCATGAATGAAAACACCAGGGTTTATGCTTACCTTGAAGCGACGACAACAACTAACGAAACCGTGATCTTAGATACCATTGAATTCCAAACACCACTTTCAATCTATGCATCACTTTATGTTGATCAGATTACACCAGATGGCTTCGGGGTATCATTTTATTCAGATTACTCAAGTGCAACAGACATTTCATATGAAATTATCATCAAACAAAACAATCAAACCATCAAAACAGTCATTCCACCTACTTTTGTAGAAGGAACGCAACACAGTGAAGAATTACTCATGATTGATGGACTTCGTCCAGAAACTTTATACACCATCGAATTATATGCAACTTATCAAGATCCAAACACTTTACAAACCGTCACTCAATTACTCGAAACTTTAGAAGAAACGACAATTGCTAAATTCTCCTATACCATCGATATTGTGGATTTAGGCGATATGCTTGAAGTGACTATTATTTTGGATGACCCTGGACATAATTACCAAATAGCGTATTATACCGCTTATCAACCCGCTGAAGAATATGATACTTGGCTAGATTACAACGAATCGCCCTTTAATATGGTTGATAACGAAAAAATAACAACGCTTCTTATTCCAAAGACTTACCCATTACCTTATTATATTGAAATAGGTCTCACATCGCAAACCGATTACAGGTACTATATCACCATCCGAACCATTAACGGATAGAAAGGATTTATCATGAAATTTAAAGAAAGACCAAAATCAGAAAAATCAAGAATCATTGTTACAACATCTATTATTATTGTATTTGTATTAATCAGTGTCTTAGCTGGAGTCATCTTCCCAGGTTCAGGATTTGCCAATATTATTGATAATTCCATTGGTAAATTTTTTAACCTCTTCGGTTTTGTTCAAAATCGTTATATCACCATCTTGGAAAGCATCGCGATTATCGTCTTCATTTGGATTCTAGATAAGGTTTTAATCATCTTGGTTGCTATTCTCACAAGAGAAGGTAAACGAAGTGAAACCATTGGAAACTTGATGAAAAGCTTTATCCAATATTTAATGGTCTTAATTGCAATCTTCCTCATTCTATCCGCATGGGGCGTCCAAACACCAACACTTCTTGCTGGTGCTGGGATTTTAGGTTTAGCTATTAGTTTTGGTGCTCAAAGTTTAATGGAAGATATCTTTAGTGGATTATTTATTATATTTGAACGCCAGTTTGAAGTTGGTGATTATATTGAAGTTGCTGGTCATGAAGGAACTGTTAAAGAAATATCCTTAAGAATTACAAAAATCGAAAATCTCGAAGGCGATATTGTCATCTTAAATAATTCTGATATTCGATCAACAATTAATTCTTCTTCTGGATTGTCTCCTGCTGTTTGTGATATATCGATTAGTTATAGTGCTGATATTGAAAAAGTAGAAAAAATAATTATGGATCATCTAGAAGATATCAAGAAAAAAATTCCTGCAATCAAAGGTGGACCATTTTACAAAGGAGTTCAAAAACTCGCCGATTCATCGGTTATATTAAGAGTTGTTGGCATGACTGAAGAACTTGATAAGATTCAAACTGCAAGAAATTTAAATCGTGAATTGAAAATCTTATTTGATAAAAATAACATCGAAATTCCATTCAATCAAATTGTTGTTCATCAAGCAAATAAAGAATAATATAGGTTAAATTAAAAAATGAAGGACACAAAATTTGTGTCCTTTTTGTTTTATTTAATCCAACCTTTTTTATAAAGAATTCTAGCAACAACCAAGGAAATGACAACCCCAACAGGAACCATAATTCCTACTAAGCCACCACTGCCAGGTACAAGTAAGAAAAACAAAATCATGAAAATGAGTGGAATGATCACTACTTTTACACGTTTCATAATGTAAACAACACCTAAAGCTCCAAATAATGCTGGAACGATATGATCAAATGCTGGTCTTAGGGCATCCGATTCAATAATCGGTGTTAAAGGAATGATTAAGAGTGCCCCAACTAAAATAATCAATGTGGTCATAATACTGCTTGCTGCAACCGCAATCGTTGAGATCACATCCCCTTTTTCTGTACCCTTTTCAATACCAAGAGCATCTTGGGCATTGAGAGCTGCAGGCACTTTAATACTCGTTAAATTACCAGTCACGAATGCTAAATAAGATGAACCTGTACCAAGCATTGGCGTAAATGTGAAAACTTCAATCGTTGTTACTGGCCAAAAAATGACAGCAGTTGCGAAAAATCCTGGTAAAAATTGACTTAAAGTTGGCCATACGCCTGTTGATAAACTAGCAATGATTGGAACACAAAGGAAAAGTATTAATGCACCTAACATCCAATAACGACCTTCAACATGGAGTTGATCTTGATAACTTCTTTTCATTTATCTCACCCCCATCATTGCATAAACAATAGCTAATGCCATCGCACTCACCATCGATAAAGGAAGTGCATAGTTTTTCAGCCATTCCCATTTAAATTTTTTTATGACAATGCCAAAGATAATAATCATGATGGCTGATGTTAAAAACACTAAAATGCCTAAAATTGAAATATAAGGTTCACTACCATCGACACTTTTTGGTGCGATGACATACCCGATAAATGCTGAAATCATCCCCAAGAATAAAGCATCCATCATGATTTGATTCCAACTTTCATCTTTTTGCTTGAGTGAATCCATTTTTGAACTCATCTTTTTAAAGAATAAGGGAATAATTAACAGTGGTGGGATACATCCTAAAGTCATGACCCATAATGCAGTAATCACCGATTCAATCGGTAGGACTTCACCAATTGTTTTACCAAATACGCCTTGAATAACATTTATCGCCGCAGGTAATTCATATGTAACTGCACCGAGTGTCCCAAGTCGCATCCCTGCAACTAAAGGGCCAAAGATTCTTGATAACGTCACTAATCCAATCAAAATCGCAATCGATGGGGCAATCGAAAAGACTGCAGATGATGTGACAGTTCTTCTCAGTTCTTCTTTTGTAAAACCTAAACCAATCCCTTTTTTATATGCTTTTATTAAAAAGACAAGGGATTGTAAAATAACATACAAGAAGACAATGCCTACAATAAGATAAACCCAAACATAATTTAACATGACAATCCTCCTAGAGATATAATATTGAGATTGCGATCAAAAGTTGCGCACCATAATATGTGATGAGATTTAAAGCTATCATTTTTTTATCTTGTACACCTTTAAAATAAATGGGGGCGAGAATTAAATCTGAAAGACCAAATAAGATTGCTCCAATCATGAGCATTAAAGGTCCACTAGAAAAACCTTCAACTATCGATAATCCGATGGATTGTCCTACCATTAGGAAAATTAGAAATGAATAAATATAAGATGGAATTCGATTTTTTTTCATATCAAATTTTAAAACATAACTCATGACGATGACTAAAATAGTAACAGCCACGCTGACAATAATTGCAAGATAATGAAAATCTGAAATCATTAATAATCCAAAAAAATAAAAAATGTGACCAATCGAGAAAGCTAAAATCCCTCGATTAATGAGCATTTCATTTTCATTTTTTGGTCGAAGTGGTCTTAATGCAAGAAATAAATCCCCCAAAAGACCAGATACTAAACCTAATAAAAATAGGAAAATAAAGGGTTTTAACAAATCTCTTTCAAATGACGCATTGACAAAGACCATAATAAATCCAAAACTCGCTAAAGCTTTCATAAAAAAGGCTTGAATTGGATTTCCTTTAACTTCAATCATGATATATAAGAAAACTAATAAAACTGCAGCGCTTAAAATATAAAAAATCATTATTAATCACGATCCTTTTTATCTTTTATTGACATGATTATATCACGAGAAACAAAAAAGGGATAATCGAAATCATCCCTTAAAAGTTTATTGTTAAATATTAAACGCCTACAACGCCACCAAGAATGAGGTTGAGGATAAGAATTGTAACGAAACCAGCTGCCCATGCAACAGTGGTAGTACCTGACCAGAACTTAAGTTGTTCTTTCGCATCAGTAATACCAATTGAACGGTTTACAACGTGGAAATATGAGTCATTGAAATATCCGAAGAATACACCACCGACCATCGCTGCTAATGCTGCGAAGACTGGGTTTCCACCACCAGCAAGTACGATTGGAGCCGTAATTGATGCTGATGTAACGAGTGATACTGTACCAGAACCTTGGATAAAGCGAACGATTGTTGCTACCAAGAATGGTAATAGAATTAGAGGAACACCCCAACCAACGATTGTGTTAGCTAATGTGTTACCAACGCCTGTATCTTGAATAACGCGTCCTAATGATCCGCCGGCACCAGTTACTAATAGAATGATACCTGCTGATTTAACGCCTGCATCCATATGCTTTAAGATTTCTTTCTTGCCCATTTTGTAGCCTAAACCATAAATGGCAATTAATGTACCGATTGCAACGGCAATAACTGGGTTACCAACTAGGTTAACTGCATCAAGTAAGAATCCAGCGCTTAAGAATAACTTAGCAACAGATTGGATTAAGATCAATAGAATTGGGATAAAGATTGGAGCAAATGACATGAATCCACTTGGAAGTGGTTGACTTGGTTCTGAATTGACATCAAAATCAAATAGAACTTGGTCTTGAACTTCTAATCTTTGAACATCACCATTTTCATCTGGAACGATGATAATGTTTTTAGATGCCCATCTTAAATAGAAATAACCAGCAATTGTCATTGGAACAGATACGATTAAACCCCAAATGATCATAGTACCAACGTTTACACCAAATGCGTTAGCAACTGCTAATGGACCTGGAGTAGGTGGAACCATCGTATGTGTAATAACTAGACCTAATGCAAGTGCACCAGCAATTAACGTTAAATTCTTACGAGTCTTTTGTGAAATTGATTTAGCAATCGGGAATAGAATAACGAATGCTGAGTCACAGAAGATTGGAATTGAAACGATAAAACCAGTGAGTGCTAAAGCTAAATCTTCGCGACCTTTACCAAATAACTTGATAAAGATACGTGCCATCTTTTCAGCTGCACCTGTCACTTCGAAAATTTGTCCCATGATCACACCAAAACCAATGATAATACCAATGGATGATAATGTACCACCGAAACCACCAGTAATCATACCTGGAATCGCAGAACCTGGAACGCCACCAACTAGACCAACGATTAAAGCTGCTAAAATTAATGCTAGGAAAGCAGGAACCTTGGTCATTACTACCATCACGACTAATGCTACGACACCAACAGCTAAACCGATTAGCATTTGGTTTGCATTGTAACCAGCCGAAGTGGTAAGAATTAAATTAAACATCTACTTCACTCCCTTTTAATTTTTTTTACTACTGTTTACATTGTATCTCAAGTGGCAAGCGTTTTGCAAGCGTTTTTATGTTTTTTTATGTTCGTTTGTTTTATTTCTTGTGTGTCAATTGTTCACTTTTGTTTGTTTGTAAGGTTTTACTTTGAACTTCAAGGCTTTATTGACGGTTTTTCGACATGTTTACTTCATCAAAACTTTTGCAAAAATCCCTCCACAATTGACCTATTTCATGGTCATATAATTGTAAATTTGTGAATCATTTAATGCTTGATATAGTAATTTTTTAGTCCGAATCAACTTTTTATAAGTGTAAATATTCTTTGGATTTGCATGATACGTCTTCTTTTCTGCCTTACCGAGTAATGCTTCAAATGCATCCGCGTGTGTCTTATATTTCTTTAAAGTCACTAGCGATGTAATAAGTGCACCAAGTGCGGTCGCTTCAGCAGATGAATAGACTGATACAGCTTTATTGAAAACATCAGCTTGAATTTGATTAAACGTTGGAAATTTAGTGAGTCCTCCAGCAGCATGAATGATGTCCACATAACCTACAGTGTTTTCAATCAGTTCAATGTTTTGTGCCATCTCCATTGCGATACCTTCAAGAATTGATCTCGCAAAATCACCACGCTTATGATCAAACATTGCATTAAAGAACACACCTTTAGATAGTGGGTTCCAATAAGGTGCCGCACTTCCTTTGAAATGTGGAACAAACACTAAGCCATTAGAGCCAGGTAGAGCTTCATTAACTTCTTTATTGATTTGATCATAATCAACAAGCGCTTCTCCGTTTTTATAGAAATTATCTTTATACCATGTATAAATCGCACCTGAAGTTAATAACCCCGCTTCAACAATCCATTGATCAGCTACAGCACTTGCACTACACAAGATGCGCATGTTTTCATCAAACGCTGGTTTTTCAGAATAAGCAATAATAAATGAACCTGTTCCGATATTCGCTTCTAAAGTACCAGGTCTTAATACATTTAAACCTACAGCTGCACATTGTTGGTCACCACCAGCAGTGATGACTTCAATATTTTTAGATAATCCAGTTTTTTCAACGAGTTGATCACTGAGTGTTCCAACAATCGATCCTGGTTTTACAATATCGCATAGCAAGTTCTTATCAAGTTCGAATGCATCGAGTAACTCATCATCCCATTGGAATGTGTTGATATTCATGAGTAGAGTTCTAGCTGCTTGGGTAGAATCAGTCACAAACCGATTGGTTAATAAGTAAACCACATAATCTTGAACTCCAATAATTTTATGAGCTGCCTCATAAATTTCTGGGCGATTTCGTTTCAACCACATCATTTTAGGTGCAGAGAAATAAGAATCTAGACGAAGACCCGTTTTATGATAAATATCTTGCATCGACATTTTCTTCGTCACTCGGTCAGTTTCTTCATAACTTCTTCGATCCTGCCATGTAATCGCGTTATGTAATACTTTACCGTTTTTATCAATCGGAATAATGGATGCTCTTTGTGAAGTCACGGCAATTTGACCAATTTCAATTTGACTTTGCTTGGCAAAGTTAGCGACTTCTTTTAACGTTCCATAGAGTGAATCTTTGAAAGTTCTTGGATCTTGTTCAACTTCAATCCCATTAAACATTGGGCTATATTGAAGTTGTGACACGAAAAGTTGTTCACCTTGCGTGTTATATACAATCGCGCGGAGACTTTGCGTCCCCACGTCAACTACAACAATTTTTTTCATACTTTCCTCCCTTTAAACCTTATTTATTTGGTTGAAACATCTCCATATACTTAATCACAGTATTTTTCGCAGTATCTACAGCCGCCACTGATAATTGTGAAAAGTGACTGTTTGGTTTATCTTGAACAAGTTTTGAGATCATTTGAACAACAGAATAAGAGATTTCTGTATTCACATTAATCTTTGTAATCCCATTATCAATGCATCTTTCAATAATATGAAGTGGCGTACCTGATCCACCATGTAGCACAAATGGAATATCTATTTGTTCTTTAATTTCAATTAAACGTTCAACGGATACTTTTGGTTCACCTTTATACAATCCGTGAACAGTACCAATGGAAACTGCTAAGCAATCGACACCTGTTCTTTCAACAAAATCTTTTGCTTGAATTGGATCTGTATAGATTTCTTCTGCATCATCCTCGTTCGTATCTGTACCTAATTGTAAACTACCCAATTCAGCCTCAACAGATACACCTGCTTGGTGTGCCATTTCAACCACAAATTTTGTATTTTTAACGTTTTCTTCATAATCAAGTTCAGAACCATCATACATTACTGATGTGAAACCAGCATTAATGGCTTCTCTAATGACATCAATCGATTTTGTATGATCTAAGTGAATCGCAATATTGGTTCTTAAATCAGTGGTCATTGTTCTTACTAAATTAACAACCTCTTTTAATTCCATGTTCGCTAAATATTTTTCACCAAATGCAATAATTGCTGGTTGTTGTTTTTCTTTAACTGCTAAAATCACAGCTTTAATAGTTTCATAATTGTAAACATTAAATGCGCCAACGGCGTATTTATGTTCTTTAGCATGGGTTAATAAGACTTTTAAATTGGTAATCATTACTTTTGAACCCCTTTCAACCACGCCTTAAATTCGGGTTGATCAAGCACTTCTTTATTCATAATGAAACGTGGTTCTTGACCTTTTAATAGTCTTTCGATATCTTCAAATAATAAATATGGAGAGCCTGTGAGAACTTCAGTGGTTGTCCCAGCAATATGTGTCGTCGTTGTGACGTTATCTAATTTTCTCCAAATGGAATCTAGAGCAATTGGTTCTTCATCAAATACATCTAATCCAGCACCAGCAATCTTCTTTTGACCAAGTAAATCTGCAAGAGCATCCATATCAATTAATCCAGAACGACCTGTATTGATAATATATGAAGTTGGTTTCATCATGGATAAGTATTCGCGACTTGCCCATCCTTTAGTCGCTTCTAACATTCTTAAGTGAATAGTGATAAAATCACATTCTCTAAATAATGTTTCTTTATCAACTTTTTTATAGCCTAAAGCCTCAATTTGTTCTTTTGGTGCAAATTCTTCATACACTAAAATTTCTAAATCCCAACCAGAAAGTTTTTGTGCGACGAGACGGCCTATATATCCAAAACCAGCGATCCCAATCTTTTTACCTTTTAATTGTGGAACAAAATCGACGTTTGAGAATTCTTTTTGCCATCCACCTTGACGCATTGAAAGATGTGCTCTCGCAATGTTTCTTGATTCAGCAAGCATTAAACCAACTGCAAAGTCAGAAACCGCTTCGGCATTTCTTCCCATCACGTTAAATGCTAAAATACCACGTTTTGTTGCTTCTGCTAAGTTAATATTTTCTTTACCAGCTCTTGCTAAACCAACAATTTTTAAATTAGGCATTGCATCCATCAATTTAGAGGATACTGGAACAAATAGTCCCGCAAGTAATTCTGCATCCTTGCCTTCCTTTAAAACGACTTCAGGTACAACTTCAATTTCAGGTCCTTGTTGTTCAACTTTTAAACGGCGATCTTGGAGTTGTGTCCAATCCGTTTCCCAATCTCCAGATTTCATTTCAGGGAAAAAACTTTTCAAATGCTTTTCATAAGCCTTTTCAAATAGATTGCTTGGAATCATCGGGTCGCCAGACAATAATGCTTTCATTTTAAATCCTCCTATTTTGTTTGTTTTTGTTCTTTTCAATCAAATTATAAAACTAAAAGGTGTTTATGTCAACACCTTTTGTTCGTTTTTGTTCATTTAGATGTAAAATATGGTGCGTATTTGGCTGCTAATACAATAGCTTCTACCATTGAAATCTCATTGGCGATATTTTTACCCGCAATATCCATCGCTGTTCCATGGTCAACAGAGGTACGTAAGAATGGCATGCCATTCGTAATAGAAATCGTACGATGGAAGTCATAAGTCTTCGTTGCAATATGACCTTGGTCATGATAAAGTGATAAAATTGCTGCCCATTTGCCTGTTAAACCAATAGCGAAAATCGAATCTGCTGGAACTGGTCCAATAACATCGTAACCTTGTTTTTGCATTTCTTCGATCGCTGGAACGATTTCATCCATTTCTTCTGTTCCAAATAAACCATGTTCACCAGAATGAGGATTTAATCCCGCAACTGCTAGCGTGCCCTTAACACCTAAACGATCAAGAGCTTCAAGTGAACGTTTAATATAATCCATTAAACGTGGTTTTTTAACCATGTCAATGGCTTGTCTTAAACTGACATGTCTTGATAAGAAGAATACGCGTTCTTTATCAATTTCAAACATTGTTAATGGATCTTTAGTGCCTGATAAGTCAGCTAAAATTTCAGTGTGTCCAATGTATGGAACTTTCGCAGCTTTTAAAGACTCTTTATTAATTGGTGTGGTTGCAATTGCATCCACTTTCTTTTCTTGAGTAAGTTCAACTGATTTTTTAATATAATCAAACGCTGCTTGACCACACATCGCATCAACTTTCCCAAGTTCTAGTTTTTTGATGTCAACTGAGTTTACATCAACGACATTAACTCTTCCTTTTGAATAATCCGCTTTTTTAGGATCATCAATCGCATAAAGTTTTAATGGTAACTTATAAAGATCAATAATATTTTGGAGGACTGATAAGTCACCGACTAAGACAGGGTTGGATGTTTCCAATACCCGATCATTCAAACATGATTTTAAAGCAATTTCTGGTCCAATACCCGCTGGATCCCCAATCGGTACGCCAATATAAGGCTTATTTTGCATAATTCTTAACCCCCTCGAAGAATGTTTTTATTGTGAGATAGGTATTTTCATCACCTATCATGCCACCTTTAGTGATAATATTTAATCCATCATATTTTCCTTCAACAACCTTACCATAAACACAAAGTGGAATGACTTCTTTTTCTAATTTGATGCCTTTCGCCCCAGAATGAGTTAAGAAAGACAATGTTACATCTCCACCTGATGTGAAGACACCCTTTACATCTTTCGCTTTTTCAATAAGATCCGATAACAACATCGCAAGTCTCACATTAATGATTTTTGAGATTGCATCAACATCTGAGTTTCTTTCAATCGCTAAATCATGTAAATTTAAGACTTTTCGATTTTCCGGATCTGTCGTTGCAATAATCGTGAATTCATGTTTTGAATTTAAAGCTTCTTTTAATACGCGTTCAGATTCTTTTTTTGCAGTCCCATCGTTCAACAATTTTTCAGCATCTAAAAAGATGTAATGAAAGAAAGGTTGATCATAAGCTGTTTTAAGTTGTTTAAACGTTGTATCTGTCACACTTCCAACCACATAGTAATAGCGTCCTGGATTGACATCTTTTTCCATCAGTGCTTTTGTATAATATAGAGTAAATGGACCTGGATCAACCGTGATATATTCTTCATGAGTTAGAACAAGTACTTTTGAGATTTGGATAATATGTTCATTCTCAACTGCATCAAAGACAATCGCTTGATGTTCTTTATATAACTTTTTAATTTTATCAATCAATTCGTCAGTTGGTAACTCTAAATCTTTTAAATAAACATTCGCGATCTTTCCCTTAAATTGTTTTGAGAATAAGGATTTCGCATCACTTGAGAAAAGCGGCATTTTTGGATCTTTCGCAACATCTGTTTGTTCTAATAACACACCATTCACAAACACTTTGCCATCTTTACAAATACGACCTGATTTAGGAAATGCCGGAATAATCGCAATCTTCTTGTTTGGAAAATATTCATGAATTGCGTTTAATTCAGCACCTAGATTCCCGCGCAATGTAGAATCTACTCTTTTATTAATGACTTTAATATTACGCCCTTTATAATGCTTTAACACGGTTTCAACACGTGAATAAGCATTTTCTGCAGTGGTAGCTCTTGAATCCGTTGAAACTGCTACACAATCAAAGGTTTCATGTTGTGGTATATCTGAGTAATCGATGATGCTTAATGATTGAAACCCTAATTGGTTTAATAGAATTGCACTGGCGTTAGCACCAGTCGAATCATCTGCTACAATTAATGTTTTTAGCATTTACTTTCCTCCTTTAATGCCACATGAAACACCGACAAATTCGACTGTTTCAAGTTTTTGAAGATCTAACTTTTCTTTAGGAAAATCTGTGATGACCACATCAAAATCAGATAAGTTACAGATTTTATAAAGTGATTTACTAAAAAATTTTGTAGAATCTGTCACTAATATACGTTTATCAGAGTTTTGCATCGCTCTTTTTTTGATCAATTGTCGACCTTGTTCAGGTGTACATAAGTTTAAATCACTATCAATCGATGAAGTTGCCATAATCGCTAAATCGATATTAAAGTTCCCAAGCATGTCAATTGCATGAAAATCAGTTGATGATCCTGTTTCTTTCATCACAACACCACCAAGAAAAATACATGTATTTTCGGTTAACATCATTTGTGATGCAATTCGAATATCATTTGTGATAATCGTTAAGTCTTTTTGAGGTAGGCGAGTTGCCACTTCATATGTTGTCGTTCCAGCATCAATATAAATTGTCATTTTCGACTTAACAAAGCGCAAAACCTCACCAGCGATACACTCTTTAACAGATTGGTTTTCTAAACGCTTTTCATGATATGTGAGTTCTCTTATCAATGTTTTATTGATAAACGCACCGCCATGCGTACGCTGTAAGAGATTACTTTCTTGAAGTCTTTCTAAATCTCTCCGTATCGTCATTTTCGATACTTTGAGCATTGAAGCAAGTTCATCAACTGTAATATTCCCACGATTTCCAAGAATTTCAAGTATCTTGAGCTGCCGATTATTACCTATCATCTAAAACACCTCCAACTATCATATTTGTTTGTTTTTGTTTTTTTCTGTTCGTTTTCATTGTAACATATAAAAATCAAACAAACAATAGAAAGGCTTTAAAATCAAAAAGAAAAGCAGCTTTAAAAAACTGCTTGTACATACATGCTTAAATTGAATGAACATTTATTTCTGTAGTGCTTTTCTTAACTTTTCGGCTCGTGACGCATAATCTTCAGATCTTGTTTCATGCATATGATTTTTTAACTTGAATGTTAACCCATCATTCTCATATCGAGGAACAATGTGAAAATGGAAATGATAGACGGTTTGCCCCGCACCTTGACCATCATTACAAATGAGGTTAACTCCAGTAGGATTAAAAGTATCTTTCACGGCTTCTGCAACCCGTTTAACCACTTTGAAGAAATCACCGCTAAGTTCAATCGGTAATTCCTTAAGACCAGAAAACTCCTGTTTTGTAGCCACCAATGTGTGTCCTGGTGTTGCTTGAATGATGTCCAAAAATGCAATAAACTTCTCATCCTCATAAACAATGTATGCTGGAATTTCACGCTGGATTATCTTTGTAAATATCGATGACATATATTTCCTCCATTTATTATAATATTATTTTATGTTGTAGCTTTCTTATTAAAAACTCAATAAAAACAGACACGATAATCATCCATATTGTCCATGCAAATACAAAATCATATTGTAAGTTAATTTTTGATATATAAAGCGCTTGCCCAATCGAATGAGGTGTTTGTGATAAATATTCCGTCATAACTAACACTTTAAAACCAAGACCAGCTGATTGTAATAAGCCCGTAAGAATATGATGACCTGTTAGTGGTAAATAACAATATCTTAATCCGTTTAAGAAATGATGATCTTCAAGATGATAGACATCAAGATAAGCAGGTTCAATCGATTTTATACTGTCTAGCGTTTGTTGATAAACAATAGGGAATACCATAAAAAATGTCACAATATAAGGTGTTGATCGAAACCCAAATAAGATCATTAATATGACAATAATTGAAATCACAGGGATAGTACGTAATATCGTGACATAAGGTGTCATAAAAATCTCTATTTTTTTATTTACACTTGATATTGCGCCAAGTATAATTCCTAAAAATCCTGAAACCATCAATATTAAAATTAAACGAAATAATGAATTTAACCATGCAAATATGGATGATTTTACATAAAACAACTTTGAAAAAGCAATGGATGTATCAAAGAGTGATGGCATGAGTAAAGGTTGATTAATCACATAATATAGTGCAATCCACACCAAAAATAAAATGAAAACTGCTGATAATTGGATCGTATATTTTTTAACCATATCAATCTCCTCGATAATAAAATGATTCATTTGGCAATTGATCACCAATCAATGCTGGATTCATTTTTTCAATCAAAGATAAAAATTTTTCTATCATTTGTTTGTTTTCCCAAGCGTTTCGATAAATTATATGAGTTCTTGGAATACTTTGTTTAATCAACTCAGTATCCATTATTATTCCATTTGAAACCGCTACTTCTGCAGCTTCATCAATCATTTCATTGACTCGGTTTGTAGAATACTTAAAATCCGATTCAATTTTTCTTAATGTTTTACTATTCAATTTGGTATTTACAAAAATACTAGCTTGAGGATAAGTTGTGCCTTCTATATATTCATAAAAAGGCATTAAATCAAGAACATGTAAATTGGGATATGTTTGATGCAACAATGATAATGATGGTTCTGCTGTCATAATAATCAAGTTAGGATCTAAGATGAGCATCGCATTAGCACTTGCAATATTATCTACATAGGTCATTTGACATGTAATATCATAACTTGTCAGCAAATGTTGAATCATGATATCGGGTGTTTGATTTTTTGCAAAAACAATGAGTTCTTTACCCTCAAGATCATTTAAACTTGTTAAAACGTGATGTTGACTCGCTAAAAAATAATTCCCATCTACAATCGTCGCAAGCATGATATATGATGACTCATTTTGGTAAAGTTTAGCTCCCAAATTCGTTGGTGCAATAATCACATCATGAGATTGACTCGAAAAAGCAGCAATCAACGGATCAACACCCAATATCACATCGACTTGATATGATGCATCATTCTTAACATATATGCTCGCGAGTTCTGGACTTCCTTGAGGGATCATCACTGTAATTAAAGATTCTTCTTGGCATCCAAACAAAAACATGATGATAAAAATATTTAACAACAAGTTTATACTTTTTCTCACTTACTGTACGGTTCCCTTGCTTGATAATGTGTGTGTAAAAGGCTATGAAAATCGTGTGCACTTAGTGAATTTAAATATTCATCATAAAGCCTTTTAATTGCCGGATTTAAATGCGATTTTCGAATAACTGCATGACTATCCATTTGATAAAGAACTTTAGATCTTTCTTTAATGATATCGACATCATTCATATGTTTAGCTTTAACAATCGGTTGCCCACCACCATTGATACATCCACCGATGCATCCCATAAATTCAACAAAATGGTAGGTCTTATCCGTTGTTTTTAAATACTCTAAAAATTCACCAATAGCTTTCCCGCCTTGCACAACTGCAACATTAACTTCTATACCTGATATAGTGTAACTCGCTTCTTTAATACCTTGTTTTCCCCTCACCTCTTTAAATTCTAGAGGACAATCTTTTTCTTCCAGCATTGCTGAAACTGTTCGAAGTGCAGCTTCCATCACTCCACCACTAGCCCCA
>JAFGTQ010000036.1 GCA_016934015.1 Acholeplasmataceae bacterium
ATGTTTTGTTTGTTTAGCTCTTATTTTTTTAATGCTTTTTGTTTCTTTTCGATACACTCATCATCATTCAGTTTTCAAAGACCTATCTCACACTCCCTCTTGGGCGTGCTTAATAATTCTATCATTATAAAATAACCTTGTCAATATTTTAAAGTGACGATTTCACAAATCATTCACAAGGTTAGATAAAATCTAATGGTGGAGGGGGGCAGATTCGAACTGCCGAACCCTTAGGGAACAGATTTACAGTCTGCCGCGTTTAGCCACTTCGCTACCCCTCCGTTTTTTGGCTTGCTTTTATATTCTATCGTAACAGAGAAGAAAAAGCAACCATTTTTATTATAAATTTGTTGAATTGTTTACACTAATCAAATAAACACTTTCGATATACTTGAAAAAACACCATCTAAGTCAAATTGTGCTTTCTATATTACTTACGTACGCACGTGTAGGGCTTTTTCGACACTTTTCGTCCTTTTTTCTAAATCCATTTTTAAAATCATAATTTCACGGTTACAGCCTAAGCATTTAAGCTTTATTTCTGCGCCTGTTCTTAGAACTTCCCATCGATCTGAGCCACATACGTGCTTCTTTTTTGTTTGAACAATGTCAGTTACATCGTACTTCATATTTTCATCAGCCGTTCGATAACTTTTTGAAGATCGTTTTCTTTGCAATGAATGGTTATTTTTTGATCTGAAATTTTAACTTTAAATCCTATCTTTTTCGTAACTATTTTTTCTTGTTCAATATATTTAGATTGCTTCAATCGCTTTATTTGGTTTGTTTTGGTTTCCAACTGAGCCATTTCTTCAACTTGTCTAACACTTAATTGTTTTGAAATGATTTGGTTTGCTATTTTTAAAATCTTATTCTCATCTTCAAGTTTGCTAAGTGAACGAGCGTGCCCCATACTAATTTTTCCGTTTAATAGCATGTCTTGAACTTCTTGAGGTAAATTTAATAGACCAAGCATGTTTGTAACATGAGAGCGACTCTTCCCTATTTTTAAAGCTAGTTCCTGTTGAGTTAATTTCAAATTTTGCATTACAATTTTATAAGCTTCAGCTTCTTCAATTGGTGTTAAGTTTTCACGTTGAAGGTTTTCAGCTAACGCAATTTCTGCAACTTTTGTTTCTTCATATTGTCGTATAATTGCTGGTATTGTATCTAGACCAACTTTTTGTGCTGCTCGGTATCTTCTTTCGCCAGATACAATAATGTATCCTAGCTTTACTTTTTTTAAAATTATAGGTTGGAATACACCATGTTGCTTGATTGATTGAGCCAATTCATCTATCTTCTCTTCATCAAAAATTCTTCTTGGTTGAAAAGGATTAGGCTTAATTTCCAAAAGTGAAATTTCTTCAATGACTTCCCCTTCAAGTACATCATCTACATGATGTTCGGCAAGTAAATCAGTAAAAGTTCTTGCTTTTAGATCATCTTTCATTGTTTTGAATGACCTCCTTGGCTAAAGATTTATAAAGTCTCGCTGCAGGTGATTTTGGAGCAAATGTTAAGACAGGAACACCATAAGTTGGAGCAACTTGCGCTGCGACATTGCTCGTGATGATTGTGTCAAAAACTCCTTCTTTAAAATAATCTTTTATTTCGTGAACGATTTCCCAACCAGCTTTTGTTCGTTTATCCAGCATGGTCAATAGAACTCCTTCTATTTCCAGTCGTCGATTATTTACTTTCATTCTTTTTTGGACAACTCTAATTGTGTTTAATAATTGTGTAAGCCCGTCAATTGCCAAAAATTGGCATTGAACTGGTATAAGTACAGAGTCTGCTGAATATAAAGCACTAGTTGTTAATAATCCAAGTGATGGAGGGCAGTCAATGATAATAAAATCATATGCACTTGATATTTCTCTTAACTTTTGACTTAATATATATTCACGATCTTCTTTATCTAACCTAATCTCTAGGTGAGCAAGTTCAATGGTTGCAGGAATTACATCAACTTGTATATCAGGTAAGTGGATTATTGCTTCTTGTATGGTTTTTTGATCCATTAAAACATCAAAAATAGTAGCAAATAGCATTGATCGATTTATGCCCATACTTGTTGTTGTACTCGCTTGCGGGTCAAAATCAATAATCAAAACTTTTTTGCCAAATCCAGCGAGTGCAGCAGAAAGATTAACGCTTGTCGTTGTTTTTCCTACACCGCCTTTTTGATTGGAAATCGCAATTATTTTTCCCATGCTGCCTCCTATAAGGGCTTTTTCTTCATCAATTGAAAACTTCTTGGAAAGCCTTTAATGTTCTTTATTTTGATGATTTTAATGATTGTCCTATCTCCATACCCATAGGGTAGTTCAAAAGCTCTTACAATGTCGATTTTCCCGCCTAGCTTATGAATTCCTTCCGTAGACTTTTCAATTTCGTCATTACTATTGGAGCCTTTATAAGCTATGAAACTCCCATTTATTTTCGTCATGGGCAATCCCATCTCACTGATTAAAGATAAATCTCCTAATGCTCTTGCGGTTACAAGATCAAATTCACATTGATGTTTTATTGCATAATTTTCAATACGATCATGAACTAAGTTCACTTGATTAATTTCTAGTTTATCCATAAGTTGTTCTAAAAATTTTAACCGTTTGTTAAGAGAATCGATAATTGTAACTTCTAAATGGGGAAATATAATTTTTAACGGTATACTCGGAAACCCAGCGCCCGACCCCATATCACAAATGGAATTTACTTTATCGAAATCAATGAATTTTACTGCCGTCAGTGAATCAAAAAAATGTTTATAATAGACCTCATTTTGTTCGGTAATTGCGGTTAAATTCACATTAAGATTATATTCGATTAAGAATTGGTAATACTGATGAAACTGATGAACTTGTTTTGGACTTAGTTCTATCGAAAAATAATTTCTTATATCAGTTTCAAAATTCATGTTTTAATGCCCCTGATTCTAAATAAATAAGCAAAACAGATATATCTGCTGGATTAACACCTGATATTCTTGAAGCTTGCCCTAAAGTTTTAGGTTGTATTTTTAATAGTTTTTCTCGACCTTCTGATGAAATGTTTCGCACCAACTTATAATCGATGGATTCCGGTATGATTTTATCTTCCAAACGAATCATTTTCTCAGCTTCACGTTGAGCTTTTTGTATGTAACCTTCATATTTAACATAAATTTCAAGTTGCTCAATAGAATCTATTGAATATTCATTCCCCATGAAATATCTAACGTCTTCTTGATTTATTTCTGGGCGTTTAAGCAAATCATAAACCGATATAGATTCATAAATTTGTGCTGATGAACGAGATTCTAAATATTTATTATTTTTAGCGTTTGGTAATATTTTAATGCTACGTGCCTTATCGATTAAATCTTGATATTGAGATTTTTTTTCAATAAATTTTTGATATGTCTTTTCATCAACTAGTCCAATTTTGTAACCATATTCTCTTAATCTTAATTCTGCGTTGTCATGTCGTAACAAAAGTCGATGTTCCGCTCTAGAAGTTAGTAAACGATAGGGTTCAACAGTCCCTTTGGTTACTAAATCATCAATTAATACACCAATATATGCTTCATGACGATGCAATATCAACGGATCCTTACCATGTATTTTTAAAGATGCATTTATGCCTGCCATCAATCCCTGGCCAGCTGCTTCTTCATATCCACTTGTTCCGTTAATTTGTCCAGCACAAAATAAGTTTTTGATTTTTTTAGTTTCAAGAGAAGGATTGAGTTGGATTGGATTAATCGCATCATATTCAATAGCATAAGCATATCTAATAATTCGAACGTTTTCTAATCCAGGAACAGTTCTTAAAAATTCTTCTTGAACTTCTTTCGGCATGCTTGTAGATAACCCCTGGACATATAGTTCATCAAGCTCTACACTTTCAGGTTCAATAAAAACCTGATGCCGTTGTTTATCAAAAAATCGAACGACTTTATCTTCTATGGAAGGACAATATCTGGGTCCAACTCCTTCAACAACTCCACCATACATGGCTGATTCATCGAGATGTAAATTAATAATGCCATGTGTTTTAAGATTTGTATGCGTTAGGTAGCATAATTCTTGTGGATTTTCATCATAATATATATTATCGTAACTAAATGTTTGTTGATCTTTGTCACCTGGCTGAGGTGCCATTTTTGTGATATCAATTGAATCCTTTGCAATTCTTGGAGGTGTTCCGGTTTTTAATCGAACAACATCAAATCCCAAATCTTTCAATTGCTGACTAATGCCATATGTTGTTGGTTCACCACTTGGTCCACTTGGTGTGCGTTCTTTGCCAATTAAAATACTACTATTGAGGTAAGTTCCCGTTGTTAAAATGACTGTTTTACTTAAAATTTGTTCGCCGGATTGTAAAATCACGCCAAAAACATTTGTTCCATCTGTTATTAATGATTCGACCAAGTCTTCTTTAAGATCGAGATTTTCAGTGTTTTTTAACACTTCTAGCATAATTTTGGGATATTTAATTTTGTCAATCTGTGCTCTTAAAGCACGTACAGCTGGCCCTTTTGAAGCATTAAGCATTTTGATTTGAATTTGACCTTGATCGGCACTTTTAGCCATTTGTCCACCAAGAGCATCAATTTCACGTACAACAATACCTTTTGCTGGACCACCTATTGAAGGATTACAAGGCAAAGAAGCAACCTTTGACAGGTTGCCAGTAATTAAAATTGTTCGATTGCCCATTCGTGCCATTGCGAGTGCAGCTTCTATACCAGCATGCCCTCCTCCGACAATAATTCCATCATATATCATAAATTTTTTTCTCTGCTATTTAAGAATAAGCTATTCTTCATCCGAATTTGATTCTGATTTTTCAGTTTCTTCTTCTGTAATTTCTTCTGTTTCAACTATTTCGGTTTCCACTGGTTCATCTTCAAACTTAAAATATGCTTTATGATGTTCTTCTTGTTTTTGAACCATTTCATTAAACCCGCCTTCACCAAGATAATTTCTAATTTCATCTTGAGCAGCTTGATTTTCTTTACGAACTCTTTTATTGACAATTTGTCCTTGAATCATATTTGAAATGACAACCATCACAATCAATACAAGTAAAATCGTCAACATGTGTTCTTGTAGGAATAATGTTGCTAAAACCGCAATTCCCAAATAAAAAATGATGATTGGGATGATAAAAAGTAAATTGATTTTCTTTGTTATCTTACCAATGCGATCTAAAAATTGAACCCAAATGCGATTAATTGGTTCTTCATAGAACCCTTCAATAGCTTCATAATAAGTTCTTTCAATGAGTACACGATAATTAATACCATTTGATGTCCAAATAGCAAATCTCCCTTTACCAGCATATTGATAAAGATATGGTGTATCATCCATGTAGAAAAATTCGACCAATACACCGTCAATATTTTGCGACATAAATGGTGTTCCTTTTAATTGATTATATATTTTAGGGTTAAGTTTCATATTTAAATCCTCCGTCTTTTTTATTATATCATTGAATCTAAAGATTCATTGAATATCAGTTTCATTGAAATTATTTAAAATCCCCATCAAGCATCATCACCCACATAGTAAACATGCTTATGGCTGCTTCAATCAAGACCTGACCAGGTTCACACGCTACTATTGAATGATGATGCTTGATGGGGAATTTTTATTTTTTTCGCAACTCTTTAAAAAATTCTTTAATTAGAATTTGGCTTTCATTAGCCATTACACCAGATTCAACATGAATTTGATGGTTGAATGGATAGTCAAGTAAATTCATCACGCTACCAACAACACCAGCTTTAGGATCTGACGTGCCATAATATAGATTTTTTATTCTAGCTTGAATCATTGCTCCTGCGCACATAGGACACGGTTCCATTGTAACATAGACATCACAATCTTCCAATCGCCAGCTACCAAGTTTTTTAGCAGCCTTCATCATCGCTAGGAACTCAGCGTGTGCATGAAATGATTGAGTTTCTTCTCTTTTATTAAATGCACGTGCAATAATTTTATTTTGAAATACTACAACTGCTCCAACAGGAACTTCATCGATTAATGCAGCTTTCTTTGCTTGCTCAAGAGCAGCTCGCATAAATTTATTTACGTTTGGGTTTTCCTGGGACTTCATGGTAATGTCTTGATCTAGGCTCATAAGACTCATTAGCACCAACTAAAATCGTAGGATCATTATAGTGTGCTGGTTTACCATCAATAATTCTTTGTGTTCTTGTGGCTGGTAAACCACTTTTTACACATATCGCAGTAAGTTTTGTCACAAATTCAGCTCGAGCAAGCAATTCTGGCATTGGACCAAACGGTTCTCCTCTAAAATTACGATCTAATCCACCAACAATCACGCGTACTCCTTGATCTGCGAGATTTTCAGCAATTTCAATAATTCCATCATCAAAAAACTGAACCTCATCAACCACTACAGCGTCTGTATCTTCTTTGACATATTTAAGAATTTCATCACTTTTATCAATGATAATAGATGGTTTTTTACTTAAATTATGTGAAACAATTTCACCTACAGCATATCGAGTATCAATTTTAGGTTTAAAAACAAGAACATTTTGTTTCGCATATTCTAATCTTTTTATACGGCGAATAAGTTCTTCGGTTTTTCCAGCAAACATTGGTCCACATACAACTTCAATAAATCCATTCTTATAGGTATGATACATGATTTGGTTCACCTTTCGTTCGAATTTTAATAAAAAACGTGATGTATGATCACGTTATTTGTTGTCTTGCTTCTTTTCGTTTAGACCATAGCGCTTATTGAACTTTTCAACGCGTCCAGCAGCCTGAATGAACGTTTGTTGCCCTGTGTAAAAAGGATGACAATTTGAGCAAGTATCAATGCGAATATTATTCGCAGTTGAACCAACTTCGTGTTCAAATCCACATGTTGAGCATCTAACAGTTTGTACGTTAAATTTAGGGTGAATTCCTGGTTTCATAATTTTCTCCTTCCGCCATAACCAATTGGTCATAGTAAGTTTTGCGAAGATATTATATCATTCATAAATACTTTAATCAAGTATTATTCATACAATCACTTAAATTTTAAGAAATCTCATTATGCCATGTTTGCCATGTTGCAACAAATCTCTTTGCTATAATCCCTGTTAAGACACCGGAAGGTATACTTAGAAATAACATAATTGGTAAATACCAAATGATTGCGGTACTTCCAATCACAAAAATACCCGCTACAATTTGACCAATACAATGAAAAATTGAACCGATGACACTGACACCAATCATACCGAAAAAATTAGTCTTTTTCATAAGTCCCATGGCAACTGTGGCAGCAAGAGCTCCTGCTAAACTCATATAAAATACAGGTCCAAGTAATTTCCCACTCAACAAAGCGACTAAAAGAACTCTTAGAATGGTCAGTATGCTGCTGTCCTTAAAAGAATATATATATAGAACAACAAGTGTCACAATATTTGCAAACCCAAGTTTTGCCCCAGGAACAGGAATAATCGGGAAAGCAGATTCAATTATGTTTAAGACAATTGCAATCGCTAAAAGATTGGCGAGCAATGTCATTTTACGAATATTCATATTCCCCTAGATCGTAAAGTCTTCCTCATTTGTATCAAATTCTACTCGAACTCGATTTGGTAAACATATGAGTGGCCAACCTGTCGATTCTCCTTCTCTGCTACATATATTATTTGGGCTTTGTTCCTCAATAATTTGTACACTTTTCTTAGTAAAATCATATTTTATGACGACTATTTGTCTGATTTTATTAATCTCATAATCACCTAGCAATGTAATGGTTTGTTCATCTTCATTAATAATTGGATATTGACCATACTGGCTTGGTACTTCTTGATCATAATTTTTTATGACTCTCCCCTCACCATTATTATATGCAAAATCAATGGTCACTATCGGATTCGATAAATCTCCATAATAAACATAAGCTTGAGTTGCATCCGAATTAAGTGCAAATAATCTAAACATCACAAAAAGTGCTCCAACAACAATAAATAGAGCAACGCTAAATATAATATCGCGTCTTGTTTGAACACTTCGTATTTTTTTCATGTTACGCATCCAATAATTCAGTATTTGTTAAGTTTTTTGTTATGCTTCCATCATAATTAAAACGAATGACTTCGATTTCAAGTTCTTCTTGATGCAAATCTAACCAAGCATCAAGAACTTCAGGAGACATTGAAAGCATAGCTGTTGATATAGCATCTAGCAATCCCGCATCTTGACCAATAATCGTGATGGTGTGATAGTAATGCATTGGTTTCTTAGTTGCAGGAGAAATAATATGATGATATCTTAAGCCCTCATAAGTTGCGTATTGTTCATAATTCCCACTTGTGGTTATACTTGCATCTTTAACATGAACTTTGCCGTATGAACGATCATCAGTACCTGTTCTTAACGGATTAGCAAGGGAGATTATAAAAATTTCGCCATCACGATCAGGGTTCTTCCCCAATACTATCGAACTGCTACCTGATGTAATTGAATAATTTTGAATTCCCAAGCTTTGGATGTAATCAGCTGCAACTTGAGTTGCATATCCTTTCGCTACTGCACCAAGGTCGATTTTGACATCCTCATGATTAATTCTAATGTAATATTTTCCGGATTCTTCTGTCAATGTAAATGGCTCATCAATGACTTCAATTTTATCAACATCTTCAAGAACTTGATTAAATACCTCTTCTGGAATTTCATCAAACACATATCCCGTCATTTCATCAAGGATAGTTTCTTTCCAAACATCAATAATTTTTCCAATTGAAACATCGAAGTGACCCTCTGTTAATTCGTGATATTCCAAAGACTTTTTCAACATCATGTATAATGGTTCATCAATTTCTAATTTTTGCAAAGTCTTTTGGTTAATAGAGTAAATATTTTCTAAGTAAGTCGAATCCACAGGTAGTGGGTCTTCATTTGTAGCAAGTTCATGGTACATCTGAAAGATTTGTTGGAGGTTTTCTTTGATTTCTTCTTCCATATCTAAAGGTGCCTGTTTAATATCAATTGAAATAAACGTATACATATAGTCACTCAAAGTAAGCTTAATAGGCATCGTCTTTTCTTGACAGGCAATGAGTATAAAAGACATCAAAATTAAAATTGGAATCAATAGTATTTTTTTCATAAAAACCTCTTTTTCATTTAAACTTTTTACAAGTAAAGAAAAGGACAATCAATGTCCTAAATCTTCACATCATTCTTAGTACCATCCGGGTTTGGATGGTCCTTTAAATACTCTAAAATAGGATTAAAGTGCTTATCCACTTTACCTGGTTTGCATCTCGATAGGTTTTTAACCTCACCATTCACAATACCAGTAGCAAACGCACGACAACCAGGAGTTCCACATGCGCCACAATTATAATTAGGTAATAATTTTTCAATATCATCAATACGTGAATCTTCTTTTACTGATAAATATTGGTTAGCAAGTGACAAAATAATTCCAAGAATAATTCCAAGTCCACCAAGGACGATAAAAGGATATAAAATGGTCATTCCGGTTTTACCTCCTTCATAAATTCGATGGCATCATTAAAACCACAACCCCCACCACGAGAAGCACATGATTCACAAGATTGAGCTTCTAAATAAGCTGCTTTACAACTTTCAGGAACTGCAATCTTCTTATTTAAATGCATCGTAAGCATATAAAGTCCAATAAAACCTGAAATGATACCAATTAAAATTAAATAACTAGTCCACATTATATAATACCTGCCAATCCCATAAATGCTAATGCCATTAAACCAGCAGTCACTAAAGCTATTGGCATACCTTTGAGTGCTTTAGGAACGCTTGCTGAATCCAAACGGACACGAATTGCTGTAAACGTAATGATGATAAGTGCATAACCCATACCACCACCAAGTGCATTAAATAAAGCTTCAAGATAAGTTTGATCAATCGTAATGTTAGTTAATGCAACACCTAGTACCGCACAGTTAGTTGCAATAAGTGGAAGATAAACACCAAGCGCTTTATATAAACTTTGTGAAAACCGTTTAATGACTAATTCCGTTAATTGTACTAAAGATGCAATAACCAAAATAAATGCAATTGTATCAATGTACTGAATTTCTAAAGGAACTAGCACATATTTGTATAAGGGGAAGGTGATTGCTGCTGATAGGAAAATAACAACTATAACGGCTGCACCCATCCCAAGAACAGATTTCATCTTTGTTGAGACACCAAAGAATGAACAAAGACCTAAGAACTGCATCAATACGATGTTATTAATAATCATCGCAGAAATTAATATCGCAATTAAGTTCATTATTTCTTAGCCCCCTTTGCTTGTCTAACTGCAACAATCACGGCTAGGATAAAACCAATCACCAAGAAAGCTCCTGGAGGTTGAACAAGCACTGAAAATGCATATTTATCTAATCCTGCATTGCCCAAAACAGCGTATTCAAATCCAAGTGGTAAAATCTTACCTAATTGAATCATGCCTGTACCTAAAAATTCTCTAAAGAATCCAATAATTACGAGTGCTAAACCAAAACCAACCGCAACACCCATTCCATCAAGTGCAGATTTAACCACTGAATTTTTGGATGCGAATGATTCTGCACGTCCGAAGACTACACAGTTTACAGTGATTAAGGCAATGAAAACACCTAGTTCAGCGGCTAGCGCAGGAGCAAAGGCATCAACAAGCATCTTAATAATCGTAACTTCTGTGGCAATGATAATGATATATACGGGTATTCTTACAGTATTTGGCACTACTTTTCTAATTGCAGATACTGAAATATTAGTCATTGTAAGTACTAAGAACACAAGGATTCCCATTCCAAATGCACCTTCGAAAGTTGATGTAACCGCAAGTGCAGGACACATTCCGAGAACCATCACGAAAATGCCATTTTCTTTCCAAATACCTTTAGTAAAAATATTTAGAAGTGAATCTTCATTTTTTTCAGCTATCTTTTTAGCTGGAACTTTTTTAGCATCAGTCATGTTAGTTCACCTCACTTAGTGCAGATAATAACGAATCAATCAGTG
>JAFGTQ010000037.1 GCA_016934015.1 Acholeplasmataceae bacterium
CCATTTTATGTTGATCATAATAGAATTTTTCGGCTTTATTATGGAAATCTCCATGGAAGACTGTCAATACATTTTCATAAATTGAATAAGCGAAATATGTTTTATTCTTACTTTTGATATAACTGACTATTAGTTGGTTTTCTTCTACCGGAATAGGGTTAGTCTTAGTAAAATGATATGTTTTTGAATCGTATAATGCTGCTCCCTTCATCAGGATCATCGGAAGATTAAAATTGACGCCATTTAATGCTTGAAAGAGTGTGCTTGGTGTTCGTGTTGTTGCTATCGTGATGCTAGCTCCTTGACCTATAAGATGATTAAGTTTATGTTTGGAATATCCAGATAGTTCCTGTTGATCAACAAACAGAGTTCCATCTAAACCACTGATAAACAAGATATCTTTATTTTTAACATAATTGAAATGAATGCTATTAATTAGCAATGCTAAAATAACACCAAATATAGTTGATAAAATACGGTTAGCCGCGAAATATTCGATTGGAAGGTTATTTCTTATCGATACTGTGACGCTTAAGTATGTAAGGATGGTAACGAAGGTTGCCATCGTTTGTTTCATTAAAACTGTAGCATATATTAAAGGAATTACCCCTAATCCAACAAGCATATAAAAAATAAACATATTAATTGAAACATTTAATGCAGTTTCAATCGGATTATGGAAAATAGCTTGATAAATATAGATAATCAGAACACCGTAGATTCCTCCAAAAACTGATCCTATAGCTCTAATTTTCGCTTGTCTAAAACTTGCTGAATAATCGGTTTGGAGTGAATAAGCAGCTGCTATTCCTGCAAAAAATGGTGAATACCATAAAGTGGCAGTCTCGGGATTGATGGAATGAATCACAAAATAAACGAATAAAGTCATTAGAACCGCTAAAGAAGTTTTTATATTTCTTAATCCTATTTTAGGCATAATAAGCATCTCCTTTTTATTTCTCACACTAAGCATTTTGATTATATTTTAATAATATCAATCGAATATAACAGAATTTCTTATCCATATTGTCCACTATTCTATACTAGCGCCTTAAAGTATCTTTTTGATGTTTCATAAAGATTATAATACAAAATAATAAAGAATTGAGTGAAGTAATTTTAAAAGATTAATTTATATAAATAAAGCTCTTCCTAAGAATAAAAAGAGCGTTTCATAATAATATTGGTGACCAGTACAGATCATTAATGCAAATTTGAAATTCATGTATAACCTACTTAAAATGTTTTTTGTTTAACTATATGTCTTTAATACAGAACATAAAATTCTTTCAAACTAAATCAAACTATAATTCCTCAACAACAATTTGGTTTTTCCCGTGAGTTTTTCCATGAATAAGGGCTTTATCTGCGTGATGTAATAACGTATCAAAATCTCTGTTTTCTTCAGTATATACCATGCCTATGGTAACGGTAATTCTTACTTTTTTTGAAGTGTAAGATGTTTTATTAATAATCTTTTTAATTTCATCAGCAAAAAGAAATGCTTCCTCTTTAGTAACACCAGAAGCCATCATGACAAACTCTTCTCCTCCCCATCGACAGAGCAAGTCTTCTTCACGTATGGCTTTTTTGATAGAGGTAATCATTTGTAGTAAAATATCATCTCCGGTAATATGACCATAGATATCATTGACCGCTTTGAAATCATCGACATCAATCATGTATAGAGCGATACCACGTTCTTTAATAAAATCTTTACATAAATATTCTTGTGCCAGTGTTAAAAATCCTCGACGATTATAAACTTTCGTTAAATAATCAATTGTTGATTGTTCTTTAAGTAACTCGGTTTTTTTGATTAACTCAGTATTTAATTCAGTGATTTTAGCATTTAAAAGAATGATTTCTTCTTTACTCAATATCAGTTTAACTAATGATTGATAGCGATAATGGGCGACAAAAGGAGCAATGATACTGAACATGATGATGAAACCTCCCCCATGTAAATACCAATCTGAGAAAGAGTAAGTTTGAAAAACGAGCTTTGCTGTCAACAATAATAGCATGTATAGTACACTGAGCAAAGCAGATTGTTTAAGAGAAACAACATTAATCAATGAAGGAAAAAGAATGACCACAAATGCTGCCGTAAAGTTAACTACATTAAGCTCAGCAACATCAAAAACAAAAATCTCTGGAGCAATGGTCATAAAGAGATAAATTGGGGTAAGTTGGGATATAAGTAAAGTAAAGTGTGAAACCTTATTCTTCTTAAAAAGATTAAGCAAAAATAATATGATTACAACAATCATAATACGAATAATAAGTACGTAATACCATTGATCGGGAAGTGTTTGAATGTCAAAAATAGCATTGATAAGCAGTAACGCGATTGCTATATAAATAAAAATAGTTAAGGATGAGGATTTACGTTGATCAAGCTCGTGTTGAACGTATTCTGAATAAATGCTGTGTGTCATAAATTACCTCTTAATAAATAGTTTGAAGTGCAATCTAATTTTACCAAAAACCATCATATAAGTATATATAGAAAGATATTACTATTTCCTTAATGCATAATTTCATAAATTCTTCCTAATTTGAATATATGTTTTAGATCTTGATTCTTGGATTGAAAGCAGTGTAGGTTAATGATAATCCAGTAAACGATAAGATCTACTTTTTTAGTATAAAATCTATTTTTTTGTTAGTTCTGGAATACCTTCAAAAAGGATAGGTATACTCAAACTTAATGTGCGCTAATTTATTTTAAAGATAGTTATTGTAAAATGAAAAACGCATAGGAGATTGATGATTATTTCAGTTTAATAAATATAAAAGTAGTCATTCTCTAGCATGAGAATGACTACTCTATTAACTTTAGTGACTCGTACTGACTCACGAATTTTGCTGAGTGAACCAATTTAGACTAGCATAGAAGTATTGATTTGTGCTGAACTACCCCTTATAAGGTACTACATTGCATTACAATTAAACCTTACAGTTCATTAAATTATCAGCCACCAGTGCCACTTATAGTTCAAGAACTAAGATCATAAATCTCTATTCTATATTGGAACATTTTATGGGGCAGTGCAAAATGACACCTTTAAAAATAGCCCTTCCTATTCAAGGAAGGGTTAAAGTTTATTATTTTAAGCTGTTATATCAATCCATGTCAGTTCATCGTACGCACTTAAATCAATATTCTCTCTGATAACACCCTTTAAATGCTCATCGAAAAATAAGATCATTATATCTTTTTGCATGTCCACAAGATACTCTTTATCTAAAGAACCCGTGTATCCAATGAGACGCATCAGGGGAGAAAACATATATGCCATAGTGAAATCTGAATGTGTCGTACCTTGAATTTGGTATAAGCTCGCTTGATTACTTGCTAAAATCAAATCATAGAGATGTGCGTTATTGAATCCTGTTTCCCACGTTTCACTTCTAAGGAAAAGCGCGGGCATATCTAAGCCCCTTACAATGTCCTCATTTAATATCGGTTCAACCCATGCGTCAAGTCCAATCAATGCCGTAATACGATCATCATTTAGTGCAACAGCAACATCAGCTCCTCCACCTGTTGAATGTCCAATCAAGCCTATATGGTCTAAATCGAGTTTCCCGTAAAAAAATGAAGAGATATCACTGTTTTCTTCTTCTAAATAATCGAGTGTCTTTGATACATCACCTGCATATGTATAAACGAGTTGATTGGCAGCATCTAAAAAATGAGATTCAGATCGATCAGGTAAAGCATCTAAATTTTGGAATACAATCTCGTCTTGAAATTTGGTTGCTACAGATCCATATGTGTGATCAATCGATATAACAATATATCCTTGGCTGGCAAGTTCTTCCGCTAAATCTGTATGAAGATACATAAAACCGCCCCAGCCGTGTGAAATAATCACAACAGGATATGTTTCCTCTTCATTGCTCATGAGAGGAAACCAATAAGCGTTTGATTCGATATCATTGATTTGATTTAAAACAAATGATGGTAGTCCAATACTTGTTGATAGACGTTTTGAAATATCATTATTTTGAATCCATGGTAAAGGCTCTTTAGATGGCGTGTTATGTGCAGGATACCACATTGTAAAAGTGAATTTTCTAATATCCATCGTATCATCTGTATATAGTTCTAGACGATCCTCATCTTCTATATAAAATATAAATTGTCCAATAGGATAACTACCTCTTGGATCTGGAATCTCATATGCGGGAAATGCATAAAGAAAACCAAGCGATAAGAAAATACTTAGGGTAGAAATAACTATAAAGAGTACTTTGAAAATTTTTCTACTCGGTTTCAGTAAGTCAAACAGAATAAAAAGTATCCAAAACAAAAGGAGTGGAAAAAGCTGCCATTTAGCATGTCCAAATGAACTATGAATGATGAGTCCTATGACAGTAAAAATCATAAAAAATAGAATAATCTTTTGATTTAGTTTATTTTTGTTGAGTAATAGAATAAACATAAATAAAGATAAACCAACGATGAATAAATCCAAAAATTGCATAAAGGCCTCTCCTAAAGATATATAATACATGTGATATGCTCTATGTCACGTTCATAGTCAAATGATTATTTTTGATGTACAAATCTAAATAAAACAAGTTCTATAATGATACCATACGCTAATCCTGCAAGAAAACCCATTAAATCTAAAAACTCAGTCGAACTATAAAAAGCAAATGATACAAAGGCCCCCAGTAAAAGACCTCTTACGCTTGCGATCATTAAAGTCTTTGGTCTAGAGAATAGCCCAATGATTAAGCCCATTAATAGACGATTAAACCAAAATGAAAACAAGTAAACATTGCTTAATGTATCAGGCATTCTAAGTGATGCACCCACAATGCATACAATACCAAGCATAGTTCCTAAAGCTAAACCATAGATTAAACGTTTGTTCATAGGAAATCCTCCCTTAAATAAAAAAACATCAAGATTAATCTTATCATATCATCAAACAAATAAATGTATAGATCACATTTGATAGAATCTTGAGTATGCGTGAACTCAATCTCATATGGCACTATAGAAGATTAAATCGTGTTAATCTATGAAAAAAACAGCCTTACTCTAATTAAATATATCATATCATAAATCATTTTATTGTTCAATTGAGTCTACTCTATCCACTTAGGTTTCTGATGTCCTATCAATAATGCAAATTGTAAAAAAAACTCAATTTTTCGTTATCGATAACAAGGAGCAATTATTCACAATTTTATTTATAACACAAATACCACGTTATATTTTAATAAAAGACTCTAAAACTTATATCAACATAAGTTATACAAAAACAGGTGTTGACTCCCTAAATAGATAATTTTGTTTCAAACCAATTTTTTGAGCATTCCAAAATTCAGTTTCACACCCCATATAATTGCTTAAGGATTAAATGCAATAATGGCTTAACAAGAATAAAAAAGCCCATCTCATGCATGAGATGGGCGGCAATAAAATTGTTGGTGATCCGTAGCGGTTTAGAATCCAGGAATCCATTATGACGTCATATACTCTTTTTCTGTAATTGCTTTTATAAATATCCCAACTAATTCTTTATCAAATTGAGAACCAGCACATCGATTTAATTCTGAAATCGCAACTTTGTAATCTAAGGCTTTTCTATAGGGTCTATCAGCAGTCATTGCTTCATAAGCATCACAAATGCAAATTACTCTTGAAAACAGTGGTATTTCTTCTTCTTTAAGTCCATTAGGATACCCTTTTCCATCCCATCTTTCATGATGAGTGAGTGCATATTCAGCTAGTTTAGAATATTTATCTGCAGAACGTAGGATATGATAACCATTAATGGTATGAGTTTTCATAATAACCCATTCTTCATCTGTTAATTTCCCTGGCTTATCTAAAATACGATCTGGTATTGTTATTTTTCCTATATCATGCATCAAACCAGCAAATTCTAATTCTTTAGTTTGATCCTCACTTAAATAAAGTTTTTCACCCATCATCTTACAATAATCGCTCACTCTACTTGAATGTAATTTTTCTTCTTCATATTTCTCTTTTAATGTCTCAAAAAGAGTCATAATCGTTTCGTTGCGTGCGCTTTGTCCATGTAGAATTTTGTTTGCATACATTCTATCTTCTGCATTCTTTAAAACATCTTTTATATTGATAGATGAATTGATTTTAACATCATGACCTATGGATATAGAAAATTTAAAATCGTGATATTCGAAAGATAAATTACCACTAGAGATAGAATTACGTATGATTTCGAACTCTTTTTCATTTGTATTGGGACAGATCATTACAAATTCATCTCCACCAATTCTTGCAACAAAATCATCTTTTCTAATATGTTTTGTTAAGATGTTACTAACCTTGATAAGAACTGTATCACCTAAATCGTGCCCGTAGGCATCATTAATAAGTTTTAACCCATCTAAATCAATCATAGCAACAGTTAGAGGATAATATTCCTCATGATCCAATTCTAAAAGTTTTTCTTCAAAATATTTACGATTAGGTAGTCCTGTAAGATAATCATGATTACTAGTGTATAAAATATCTTCTTCTTTATGCTTTTGCTCGGTTACATCCATCACCATCGAAATAATGAGTGGTGAGTTAGGAACATTAACACCTTGAGCTGTAATATAACGTACAATTTTACCATTTTTAGTAATCGGTACATATTCCCATCTTTTCAGTTTAGGATCATTACTAGCTAGTCCCATTAATACTTTTTCTTTAATTTCTTTTCTAAATGTTTCATCTTCATAAACTACATCCCAAAATGAATCTGGTTTCATCAAAGCTTCTCTAGTCGTTCCATAAAATATAGGAAAATTACTATTCATATATTCAAAATTAACTTCAGGATCAACTGAATTTACAGCGATACCGATAATTAGATTATCCATTACCAGTTTTAAACGATCGAGTGTTTCATTAAGTTGCAGTTCAGTTTCAATCAAATCATTAATGACTTCAGTATAAATAATGATACCAGCAATTTCACCATTGACATCATACCAAGGTTGAGATAACCAGCGTGTATATTGAACGCTTCCGTCTAATCGTATGAAATCATCGCGATCACCTGAAACAGTTTCACCTTTTAAACTTCTTTGATGCACATCTCTCCATTTTTGTGGAAGATCAGGAAAAACCTCATAATGATGTTTACCTACAATATCTTTACTTACGTTATATATTTCACAATATCGATCACTAACATACACGTAATTTAAATCTTTATCGTGAACAGCTATCCCTTGGTTACTTCGACCAATAATGTATTGCAACAGTTCTTTTCTGTAGTTGATTTCATGCTCTGATTCTATTCTATCAGTGATATCTCTTGCAAATGCAGAAGCACCAATAATCTCTTGTTTATCATTATATATTGGATTATAAATTGACTCATAATACCTAATATTTACGTCACCATACTCTTGAATTGTTTTGTGTGATTTACCTGATAATGCTAAATCATAGTTTCTTTTAGCGTTTTCTTTATCTACATTTGATGATATAGCATCCATTAAGTTTGAACCAGTTTTTATATCTGCATTGTATGCGAATTTCATTACGTCTTTATGCACTTTATTGAAATATAAGTAATTGTAATTCTTATCGATAGCCAATATGATGAAATCTGTAGGGCTTTCTAAACTGGATTTCAGTAGCAATTCAGAGTTTTCTTTTTCAATCCTATCGATAGTTAAATCAACAATCATTTGAGTGAGATTTAATAAAAAATCAATAATATCTTCGATTTGTTTTTCAGTAACTATTGGAACTTCCTTAAGTGATTTTAAGTATGCTTTTTCATCAAAACCATATTTCTTAGCTTGATCAACAAAAAAATTAATATTTGGTTTTTCTAAAAAACATTGTCCAGTAAAAAGATTGGCTATATGTTCACCTTGAATGATAATTGGTACTGCAATATCAATTAGACCATTATGACATTTATAGATGCTGTATTTTTTATCTCTACTTACATCATTTGCTAAAACTGTATCACTGATTTTGCAGTTTTTGCTCGTCTCTGTGTTGACACGATGAAAATCTGTACATATGTGTCTCCATCCTGATTTAGAAATAATATTTCCTTCAATATCTAAAATAGCAGTTACAAATCCAGTCGACTTATTAAACCCCTCTAACAAAATATTGAATCTATTAAAATCAATGTACTTCAATATGTCTTTTTTCATTCTCATCACCTCGATTGATTTTGTCATTAGGTTAAGAAAATAAAGTCACAAATCATTATATATGTGTTGACATTTGCTTGTAGAAATGTACTTAATTGTTTTTATTATACTACAAAATCGAGCATAGACATATATTTCATCTTTTGATTGCCTATTTTGCAAAAAGAATTATCTTTGTACTTTTATGCATGTTAAATCCACAATTCTCTATCGGGATGGAATTCAACTCACAATTTGGTATACCTATTCTTTTATTTATTTTACTGGGTTTGACTTTATTTACCACGCATACCACGTGTACCACGTCATATTTTGAAGAAGCCTAGTAAAAACTTATATTTATATAAATTGGTATTTTTGCTGTCTTTTTGAAATAATGTATCAACTTCTAAACATGCGATTTAATTTTGCTTATATTGTCATAAGTTTGGTAAAAACAGTGCTGACTTCCTAAATGGATGTTTTTGTTATAAACTAGTGTTTTTAAGCGTTCCAAAATTCAGTTTCATAATCTGATGACTTGTTTAAAAATTCAAGTATAACAATCGCTTTACAAAGATAAAAAAGCCCCCATTTCGATATGAAATGAGGACACTCAAAGCGATGGTGACCCGTACTGGTTCACGATTTTTCCCGAGTAATCTAAACTTAACAAGTATTTAAATGCAAACTTTTTACTGATATTTTTTGTTATTGCTGTATTTTTAAAATTAATTTCATAATATTGGTGCAGATTGGATGATAGAAAATTTTATTACTATAGAAAATCACTTTAAAGACTTTATTTGCGTTACTAGCTTTAACAAAAAGAGAAACCTCTAGGTGTTACTAAACAAATATATGTTATTCCCTTGTATAGTATCCGGTACCAAAATCAAAGGCAAATTGAGCGTACTCAATTCTTTCACTATCTGTTAAAGCCCCTGATAAAAAACTATGTCCCATACCTTCAATTCTAAATATTTGATTTTCTATATTTAACATTTCAAGTTTTTCGTGTAACATAATTGAACTTTGTATGTTTACGGTTGTATCCTCTGTGCCGTGAAATGTTATCGTAGGAGTGTCACTCTCATCTAAATAGGATAATGAGTTAAAATCATTCATTCTTTCGATGATTTCTTGTAAACTATTATCTTCTGTTATGCCTATTTTATATCCTTCCTTATACAACTCAACTAATAAATCATTAGGAACTTCGTCGATTGTTGAGTACCCCTCTAATAAGGATAAATAGTCTCGAGTATCCCCACCATACATATTGATGACAAATGAAACATTGCTGTTGTATAAACTAAGTTCTTGATCACCGATAAAATCTTCGTTTTCTGTATACCCCAACATCGTAACTATACCCCCGCCAGCACTGCTTCCAAAGAGTCCAATATTCGATGCATCGATTCCTAATGTAGATGAATTTTTATGAAGCCATCTAATCGCATCTTTTGTATCAATGAAGCAATCTTCCATGGTTGTTCCTTTGTCTTGATTAGCTAGTGTATAATTCACACTTACAACTGCATATCCAGCTTCTAGAAACATTTGATTGAGATACCAAAAAAATCCTTTTTCAAAACCAAAACTTTTATCTCCACCCTTATAAGCTCCTCCGTGAACATAAACTAAAACTGGATAAGAATCAAAACTAGAATCAAATGGATAAACGATATCAAGCTCAATATCTTCTCCATAAGATTGTTTATATACATGTGTTTGTATTTTATAGTCAGTATCTCCGATAGATTGATTGAATATACTACCTGTATTTGTTCCAAACGTAGAGCATCCTGAAAGAAATATCAAGATTCCTAAAATTGGTAATAAAAGAATTTTTTCATTAATATCACACCTTTCAAATATTATTTTACAGCATGGCATGACTACTGAGAAAAGAAACCACCTGAGTTGCATAAAAAGTATCTTAAGATGCTTTTTAAAGGCGAGTTGTTTGAAGTTTTTACGTGTTTCGATTTATCACATACCTCATTGTTTGACTATAATCCTCCGTATATATGGTTACCCAATAATATTACATTCAAATCTTATTCTAATGTCTAAAAGATGGATTTTCCCATTTTAATTATCATTTTGATCATGATGTGATAAATAAATCTATTATTCTTCAAATATAAGAAACTCCTCCAAAGTTTTGCAATCATCAAAATTTAATATTTTTTCTGAATATTCCAATATTTTCTAAGTTTACAACACGTATAAGGATGTAAATTTAAGTTATAACCAAAACTTATATCAACATAAATTGTCTTTTTGTGTAAAAATTGGAAACTTGCCATAGATCTTTAAGAATTGATTACAAATTTGCTTATGTGCACATAAGTTTAAAAGAATTTTCTAAATTTTTATAAACTCTCCATTTTTTCATATTTTTAACAATATTTACCTGATAGTAAGTTTGAAAACTATATTTAGATTTCGAGAAAAAAACCCTTCTCGCGGGTGAGAAGAGCGTTTCATATTCATATTGGTGACCCGTAGGGGTTCACACTTTCATCAGTGTCTATCTGACTAGACTGATATAGAAACCTAAATTACACGGATAGATTTGGTTACGTTATATATTCTTATATATTGTTGTTAATTTTTAAACCTTTAATTATTAGATAGAATCCTAAGAATAGCTCATTTGTTATAATTGGAAGTGCAAATAGCATTTGAATATTTCCACTAATGCCAAACACATTCATTGAAAAGATTAACACTACTCCAACTAATCCCCAAATTGAAATATATCTTGGTACTAATTTTATTCTATAGAATGTGTAATATAAAATGAAACTACTTAAACTAAAGAATATTGGCACTAATATTCCTAATATGTCATTTCTAAATCCCTTAATAACATTTTCAATAATATTTAAGCTTACTAAATTTATCGCTGAAAAGTCTCTACTTAAAGTAATGAATGACATAGCAATAACTGCAGCTAAAACACATGCGATTGCTTCTATGATTCTTAATCCAATATATGCAACTGCATACCGCTCACTATAGATCTTAATATATTTATAAAGAATTACTGCAATTCCTATGACTGCAATTCCATTAACTAATTCAAGAATTACACCAAATCTTAAATTTGAAGAATTATCTGCCAATGTTTCTAAATATCCTTCAGTAGTAATAACGCCTTCAATAATCGTTCCTCCTATTAAACTTGCAAATATAGCAATGATAAATAGAAGTCCTACAACAATTGAATCTTTTCTTATTTTACTCATTTTAATTTATTTCTCCTTTTCATTTGATGTATCAATGTAAAATATTTCACCAATAGATTTATCAAATACTAATGCTAATTTAAAACAAAGATCTAGAGTTGGTGAATATTGTCCTTTTTCAATAGCAACAATTGTCTGTCTTGAGACTCCCACTTTAGATGCTAAATCTTTTTGAGTCATTTCATCGTTTAAGAATCTTAGTTTCCTTACATAATTATTTATTATTAAATTTTTCATCATTATATCCCTTTTCTGTAATAAATTATTGTCGTTGTTTCAGATACAATTTCAGAAATAACTCCAAATATAATTAATACTATAAAGAACATGTGATGACTCATACTAGTAATCTGTGTAACTAGGGCAAGTATAAATCCTATTGAGAAAACTATTAAAGATATTTTTGTAGCATTTAATTCAATTAATTTATCTCTTTCATCAGTAATTTCTAATTCGTCTGTTTCTTCTCCTTTTGCTGTTTGAATTGCTGCATTGATAATTGAGAAGATACTCATAATAATGATTCTTGCAACAATTGATATTGGAATAAAAATTAATATCGTTAATGCCCAAAATCTAAATACATCTGTTGTGTCTGCTACCCCATTTAAATATCTTTGATATACCACTAATGAATATATTCCTGTAATGAGAATAGTGCTAATTATGTTTGTTAAACTTCTACTTTCTTGATATGACATCTTTGTACCTCCGTTTATTTTTTTGTTTATATGTTAGTTTTTACATACATAGTGTAACAATATATATACTTTGTGTCAAGTTTATTTTACATTTATTTATTTTTTTAGCAACTATAGCTGAATTTTCACTAAAATAACTTCCAAAAATGAAAATGAGATGCATGGATTAATGATACGGCTCATTGTTGTTAATTCTAAACGAACGACTATTTACTCAAGCGTTTACTATATTATCGAAAACTTATGTCAATATGAGTTGTATTTTTAGGTATATTTTACAGACTTATTATTGACTTTCTTTTCCTGGTGGTAATTTTGCTTATGTTGTCATAAGTTTTACAATCTTAAGTCTTTTTGCTTAATTTCTTGAAAATTTTATACATATACCCCAAAAATATAGCGCACTTCTATTTAAATAATTATTTAACATATATAAAACTCCATATAAAAAGCCCATTTATTGGCTTAAATGAGCTGTTTTATGATTTTATTGGTGACCCGTACGGGATTCGAACCCGTGAATGCATGCGTGAAAGGCATGTGAGTTAACCGTTTCTCCAACGGGCCGTTGGTGGCGGAGCAGGAGGGATTTGAACCCTCGCACCAGTTTCCTGATCTACACCCTTAGCAGGGGCGCCTCTTCAGCCACTTGAGTACTACTCCAGCCCAATATTTGACGCCTAAGCGCCTCTATAGAATAGCGTATTTTTAATATTTTGTCAACCGTTATTAATCTTTTAACATGGTTAATCCGACTTTGCCTTTTTGAAGATCTATGTTCAAAACATAAACCTTAACAATGTCACCAACATTTAATACATCCTTTGGATGTTTAATGTATTTTCTTGAAATTTTGGAGATATGTAATAACCCATCCTCTTTTAACCCAACATCAATAAATGCTCCAAAGTCCACAACATTTCTTACTGTACCTTCAAGTTCCATACCTATTTGTAAATCATCAATTTTTAAAATATCTGATCTTAAAATTGGTTGAGAAAACTGGTCTCTTGGATCTCTTAAAGGCGCAATAAATGCATCTAAAATATCGTTTAAGGTATATGAGTCAACTTTAAGTTCATCTTGTAGCTGTTTACGGTTCACATGTTCAATTAAAAACTTAACTTCTTCTTTACCAAACATATCACCAGTAATATTTAATTTCTTCATAATTTCTTTTGCGATATGATAGCTTTCTGGATGGACTGCTGTCATGTCAAGTGCTTCATCACCATCTGGAATACGCAAGAATCCAATCGCTTGTTCAAATGTTTTATCACCTAAACGTGGAACACCTTTAATATCATCTCTACGTCTAAATTTACCCATTTGATCACGGTATTTAACCAAATTTTCAGCACTTGTTTTATTTAATCCGCTGACATACATTAGAAGTGCTTTAGATGCTGTATTAACATTCACTCCCACTTGGTTAACTGCTTGTGTGACAACAAAGTTTAATGAATCATTCAATTTTTTTGGTGACACATCGTGTTGATATTGACCTACTCCAATACTCTTAGGATCAATTTTAACAAGTTCTGATAATGGATCTTGAAGTCTTCTTGCGATGGATGCTGCTGAGCGTTCTTCAACTGAAAAATCAGGGAATTCTTCTCTGGCAAGTTCACTTGCTGAATACACAGATGCTCCAGCTTCATTGACAATCACATATTGAACAGTCATGCTGGTTGTTTTAATAAGTTCTGCAACAAAACTTTCCGTTTCTCTACTTGCAGTACCATTGCCAATCGCAATCAATTCAACTTTATATCTTCTAATAAGTCTTAATAAATCTCTTTGGCTTTCTTGAACCTGTTTCTCAGAGATGGTTCCACCTAATTGTTTTTCATGGGGATAAATGACACCTTTTTCTAAAACTTGACCTGTCTCAGAAACCACAGATAATTTGCAACCTGTTCTAAAAGCGGGGTCAATACCTAATATGACTTTACCTTTTAAAGGTGGTTGTAATAATAATTTTTGTAAGTTGACACTGAAGATATCAATCGCTTGTTCTTCAGCAACTTCATTTAACTCAGATCGAACTTCTCTTTCAAGCGATGGATAAATTAAACGCTTCAATGAATCATCGATTGCTTCTAAAATATAGGGAACAGCTGGTGAACTTTCATCTTTAATGACTTTAAATTCTAAATATTTCGTCATGATGGACTTATCTAAATCGATCTTAACTGTAATAACCTTCTCTTTTTCAGCCCGATTAATTGCTAAAATACGGTGAGGTTTGATTTTAGAAACCTGTTCGTTATAGTCATAATACATTTCATATACTTTTTTAACATCTTCAGCATTTTTCTTTACTTGAGTGATCATAACGCCACTTCGCATCATTTCTTCACGAAGTGCTTTACGATAATTCGCATCATCAGAAATCATTTCAGCGATAATGTATTTAGCACCTTCAATGGCTTCATCAACAGACAATACTTGGTCATTCATATATTTTTCTGCTTCTTTTAAAACATCTTCTTTTGTAAATAATAAAAGGAAATTAGCAAGAGGTTCAAGCCCTTTAGCAATCGCTTCAGTGGCTTTTGTTTTTTTCTTTTCTTTGAATGGACGATATAAATCCTCAACTTCAACAAGCTTTTGAGCAGAAAGGATTTCATTCTTTAACGCTTCTGTAAGCATGCCCTTTTCATCAATCAATCGAATGACTTGTTCTTTTCTTTCGAGTAAGTTCTTTCCATATTCCCAAAGTTTAAAGATTTCATTGATTTGTTCTTCATCAAGTCCTCCAGTCACTTCTTTACGATAACGCGCAATAAAAGGAATGGTATTACCTTGATCAAGCAAATCAAGCACTGATTTTACTTGATTTTCTGAAATTTTTAAGCTGTTTTTTATTTCGTATATAATTGTTTCATGCATATTTTTTCGCTCCTTAATAAGACAAAAGGGCTATGCCCTTATGTGATTAGTTCAATTGATTAATTATTGATTGAATCGATGATGCAGTATATAGCGTTTCAAACCCTTGATCATTAGTATTAAAGATCACAAGCATTTCAGGTTCATTTTCAAGTAAGTTCAGATGCTCAAGATTTGAATTTTCATAAATAGTCGTAAATACATCTAAATCCAGAAAGAAAAATGCGCGGCCTTCTAAATTTGTTTCATTAATGATAGTTTCTGTTTCTAGGTTTACTTCTGATGACTTATAGAAATAAATATAAATTTCATCATTCTCATTAATTAATGTTCGCCACTCTGAATAGTTGTCATACTTCGTGAAGTAATCTTGATCAACGACATATCCAAAAGATGGATCATTAATCATCAAATGGACTAAATCATCTTCCGTAATTTGAAACTCATCAATAAATGGTTTTTGTTCAGCTTCTTTATCCATGAAATATGTCACAAGCATAATAATAGCTGCGACCGCAATCGTTAATGTGATAACGATAATACCTATTCTAAAGAACATAATTTCTTGTTTAGAAGGTTCTTTTTTTTCAATCTTTTTAGCTACTGGTTTTGTTGTTGGATTTTGCTTTATTTCTACTTTTTTTGGCTGTTGTTTTTTGTTGTTTGCCATGGTTGTCACTCCCTATCATAAGCATTATACCGAAATTATCGGTCTTATTCAACAAGATGGAAAATTATGTTAAAGCCTTTCACAAATCACGAAAGCAATTGCTTGTTTTTCAGTGTGTGAAATAGAGATTTGAAACTTAAAATTTTGATCGAAAGGGTGGGCTTTAAGATATGGTTTCCCATATTGATCATTCATAATGGAGAGATCCTTAAAATTCACATTGCCTTCACCATGACTCATTGATTTAAAGATGGCTTCTTTCGCTGCGAATCTTCCACCTAAAAAAGTGAGTTGTCTTTCACTAGAAGTCATTGATTGTAAGTAGTTAATTTCTTCTTCAGATAAAACACGTGATATATGCTTATAATCAAGCCAGTGTCTGATCCGATCTAAATCAACTAAATCAGTTCCGATTCCATAGATCATAAGCCATTATCCTCCCTTATCTGATCTGCCATCATTTTAATCTTTTTTAATCGATGGTTTAAACCAGATTTTGAGATTTGTTCCTTAAAAACTTCCTCATAATATCCGGTCAACTCAAGAAGTGAAGCTTCTGGATACTCTTTTCTTAATTCAATGATTTGTTTTGTCTTTTCATCTATTTGTGATTCTGGGATATAAGTTTCAATAATTTCGATGTCTTTCAATTGATCATTTGCTGCAACAAATATCTTTTTCTCATTGGCAATTTCACAATTCATCAAACGATTAATTGAATTATTAAAATCTCTTTTAATCCGAATATCTTCAAATTGAAAAACAGAATTTTGTGCACCCATCACTTGCAAGAAATCACTAATACCCTCAGCATCTTTTAGATAAACGATAAATCCATTTCTTCTTTTTGTAATTTTAGCATTTAAGTCGAAGTGAACCATCAAGTTTTGAATAAATACTATTTGTTCAGAATCTCTTGAAAAAATTTCTAAATGATATTCTGCTGTTTTCGGATGATTAACCGAGCCATAAGCTAAAAACGCTGCTCTTAAATATGCTCTTTTTGATTCATCAGAACGAGTCATCATTTCTTGATATTCTAAAGGGCTTTCTAATAAACCATGCTCTGACAAAATATCTTCAACTTTTGATTGAATCCGAATAATAATGGTTTGTCTTTGTTTTAAACGAGGTTGTTTCTGAGTAATCAAACTTGTTTCTGCTTGATATAAAGTTCTTGTTAACTGTAAAAACCGTTTTGCAACGGTTGGATTATTGGTTCTAAAATCGAGCATTTTTTCTCGATTTTCGATATGAAATTCCGCATTTGAATTGATGAATGCTGAAAACTCAGCAAGTTGTTCATCAAGTTCTACGGGAATAGTAACCAATTCTTCTTTTACAGTTTTCGCAAAACTCATAAATTATTCCCAAGTCTCTAAATATCTTAATGCATTTTGAACAGCAATAGCACCATCTGCAGTCGCTGTAACCACTTGTCTAATTTGTTTTTGGTTCACATCACCTGCACCATAAATACCAGGAACTTTCGTTTCCATTTTTTCGTTTGCAAGAATGTAACCATAATCATTGGTAATTCCTAAATCTTTAACCATTGTAGTGACAGGAATTAAGCCAACATATTCAAAGACGCCATCTGCTTTAATTTCAACTTCAGATTTGTCTTTCTTTGTAATAATAACGCCGGTTAAGCCTTTATCATCTTTCAAGAATTTTTTAACCACTGAGCCATAATGGAAATCAACATTAGGCTGTTTTCTTAAAATATCTTGTGCTTTCATATCAGCTGTTAAATCATCTAAGTTTTGAACAATTGTCACGTGTGTGGCAAGTGTTGACAAATAAGAAGCTTCTTCAACCGCTGAATTACCCCCGCCAATAACAACAACTTTTCTATCTTTATATAGTGGACCATCACAGATTGCACACCAACTAATACCATTCATCGCTAATTCATCTTCATTTTCAACACCTAAACGTCTTGGAACGTTTCCGGTAGCAATAATGACAGCCTTAGATTCATACGTCGCATTCGGTGTTTTAACAATCTTTTTATTTCCATCTAATTCGACTTTAGTAACTTCATCATAAATGACTTCAACACCTAAATCATAGGCATGATCAATCATCATGGTTGCTAATTCATAGCCTGCAACTTTTTTAGCACCTGTATAGTTTTCAATCTCATTATATTTAGAGAGTTGACCACCAGGAGTATCTTTTTCAAACATGGCAACTTTCAAATTTGCACGTTTTGCATAAATTCCAGCGGTAATTCCTGCTGGACCTGTCCCAATAATTAAAATATCGTATAACATCATAATCTCCTTTATATTAAATCTTTTAAATTTTTAAGTTCATCAATCACAAAATCTGGGTTTTCAAATAGCATTTGTTTTGTTCGCATACTATATGTAACAGCACATGACTGAATATTCGCTGCTTTAGCAGCTTTAATATCATTTTCGTGATCCCCAACATAAATCGTCTCTTTATTTTTTGCATTAAAAATTTCAAGTGCTTTCAAAATAGGATCCGGATGTGGTTTATGAAGTTTTGTGCTTTCATAGCCAATTAAATGATCAACATAAGGTAATAGTCCTACTAAATCAAGGTGATGTGTTGCTACTTCAATCATTTTTGAAGTTACAACTCCTATATTTTTTTTCTTATGTTTTAAATGTTTTAATATTTCTAAAGCACCTTCATAACTTGTTAGTCCTTTTTCTATGAATGATTCTGAAGTCATTCGATAGAATGAAACCATTTCATCGATTAAATTTTGATCAGTGGTATAATTCCCAAACGTTTCAAAAAGTGTATGACCTAATAAGTTACTTTCCTCATCAGTACTTAGTTTTATTTCAGGAAAATATTTATCAAACGTTATTTTAAACGTTTTTAAAATTAATTCAGGCGTTTGAATCAAAGTTCCATCAAGATCAAATAAGAATGTTTTAATCATTTTCATTTCCTTTCACTAACATATCTGCATAATAAGGTTGATCCTTAATGACAAACCGATTGACGATAAGTAATAAGATTCCACCTAACATGAATAAACCAAGTGAAAGCACAATGTTTGCTGGTAATCCAAATAATCTCAATGCATCATCAGGATGCCCACCAACACGTAATGGTTCAATGATTAATCCACGACCTAGACCGTACCATATCAAGTAAAGACCTAACATATCGCCAACTTTAAACCATCTTTTACGCCGTGCAATAAGTAAAAATACTAATCCTGCAAAGTTCCAAAGTCCTTCATATAAAAATGTGGGATGATGGAAAGCACCATCAATAAACATTTGATCTAAAATAAATGTAGGTAAAATATTTAATATAAATTGGCTTTCGATGACTGGTCCATAAGCTTCTTGATTCATGAAATTTCCCCATCTACCAACAATTTGGCCAATGAGAAAACCAATCATAATCATATCTGCCATTGCCCAAAATGATATTTTTTTCTTCTTTGTAAAAAATATCATGAAAATCAATGTGACGAGAACCGCACCATGAATAGCCAATCCACCCTGTGTGATATTAATGACATCAATGAATGATTCATAATTTGGTGAAGGATCGAAAACAACATAATAAAGTCTAGCTCCTAAAATAGCAAGTGGAACTGCATATAATATGCCATCATATAATATATTGACATCCCAATTAAACTTTTTAAATTCTTGATAAGTAAGAAATGCTCCTAAAATGATCCCGGTCAAAATAAATACAGCATACCATGCAATTTGAGCAAATCCTAAATCAATCGCAATCGATTTATATGGAACACCACTTTGTGTCCCAACAGCAATCGTTACCATTAAAAAGAATACTAAGAGTGGTCCACCATAAATAAATAGTGGGTGATCTGTCCATTTTTTATTCGTCTTCATCTTCTTCACCTCGTTGTCTATTTGCGCGTTTTGCAACTGCATCCATTAATTCTTCAGATGCATTATAACCAAGATATTTTAGTTTTTGGTTTAAAGCTGCTGTCTCAACCAAAGTTGCAACATTTCGTCCAGGTAATACGGGAATGGTAACCTTTGTAATTTCAGTATTAAAATATTTAACAGATTCTGCTTCTGTTCCTAGACGATCATATTGTTTATCTTTTTTCCAATGCTCAAGTTCAACCACTAAACGAATCTTTTTAGATTCTCTAAATGCGCCAGCACCAAACATTTTCACAACATCCACGATACCAATACCACGAACTTCAATATATCGTTCTAATATTTTTGGTGCATGTCCAACAAGTAGACCAGGAGAAGCTTCATAAATATCAACACGATCATCACTGATAAGAATATGCCCGCGCTTAATGAGTTCAAGCGCTGTCTCGCTTTTTCCAATACCGCTTTTCCCAGTAATTAATGTCCCCATACCGTGAATATCCATCAAGACACCATGAACACTTTTTCTAGGTGCCAGTTTATCTCTTAAATATTGGTAAAGCATTCCATTTAGTGGTGTAGTTCTTACTTTTCCTTTAAGAATTGCGACTTGATATTTTTCACCTAATTCAATCATCCAATCTTCCACATCAACGTTGACACTAAATAAAATTCCGGGAGGATTTTTAATCATGATGTCTTCAATACGTTGTCTACGGATATCAAAAGGTAAGAGGTTCATAAAATGTGATTCCTTCGACCCAATTAAAACAAGTCTATCGTTATCAAAAAATTCTAAGTAACCCGCGAGTTCGACACCTGGACGAGATAGCATTTCTGACTTAATTTGTCTTTCAGAAGTTTTTTTGCTTGTTATGAGTAATAAATTCAAGTCTCTTAATAAATGCTTGATTTTTAATTTCATAATGACCCCCTATGTTTCATACGTTTTGCATAAATGAATTTACGTAAATATGTGGAGAATACTAATCTAAAAATAGAGAAAATTACTGAAAAGATAATTAAAGATTCAATACCAGTAAAATGGAATCCAACTTCTAAGAGTTGATCAATTCCAAATAAAATTAAAATTTGAGTCATCACATTGATGGTTCCCATACTCATAATCATCGTTCTGGGAAGATATCTAAACAGTAGAATTTTTACAAAGTTCTCTGCGAGGGTTAATAATGTAATCGCAATAAAAAAACCAAACGCTGTCATTTGAACCATGTCTTGATTAATTCCTGCAGCAAGTCCAAATACGACTGCAGAAAGTAAGATATTAATTCCAAATGAAATCGCTAGATGATATACATAGTTTGGATGAAGTAAAAAGCCTAAACTTATCGCGATATGTTTGTTTTGTTTGTGTTTTTTTAATTCTTCGATAAGTTCAAGAATTTCTTCTTCCGTTAATTCTTTTTTGTCATCTGGTTTTTTTTCAGGATCCATCATATCCTCCATATCATATTATAACAAATTTATAAAATCAGTTTACTTTAAAGCGTTTTTTAAATATTGTCCTGTATAACTTTCTTTGACTGAAGCAATTTCTTCTGGAGTCCCCATCGCGACGATATATCCACCAGCATCGCCACCTTCAGGACCTAAATCAATGATATGATCCGCATTTTTGATGACATCTAGGTTATGCTCGATAACGACCATGGTTGCTCCATCATCAACAATCGCATGTAAAACTTTTAATAATCGTTTGACATCATCTGTATGTAGTCCTGTTGTCGGTTCATCTAAAATATAGATTGAACGATTTGTAATCTTACGATACAGTTCTGAAGCGAGTTTAACTCTTTGAGCTTCACCACCAGAAAGGGTTGTTGCTGATTGTCCAAGTGTAATATAATCAAGACCCACATCATAAATCGTTTGGAGTTTCTGAGCAATCTTTGGATGATTTTCAAAAAAACTCAAAGCTTCTTCAATCGTCATATCGAGTACATCCGCGATATGTTTCCCTTTATATTTAATTTGTAGTGTCTCATGGTTATATCTTTTCCCACCACACACTTCACAAGGCACATAAACATCTGGTAAAAAGTGCATGGAAATCTTTTTAACTCCATCACCACCACATGCTTCACAACGTCCGCCACGCACATTAAATGAGAATCTTCCTTTGCTATATCCACGAGCTTTTGATTCATTCGTTTGCGCATAAAGTTCACGAATATCATCAAATACGCCGGTGTATGTTGCCGGATTACTGCGTGGTGTTCTTCCAATCGGTGATTGAGAAATTTCAATCACGCGATCAATTAAATGATGATCATTAATCGCTGTATGGAGTCCAGGTTTATCTTTAGATTTATAATACTTTTGTTGGAGTCCTTTCATTAAAATCTCATTAACTAAGGTTGATTTTCCTGAACCGGATACCCCTGTTACAACCGTTAATTTCCCGATTGGGAAACCAACGGAAATATCTTTTAAGTTATTTGCTTTCGCTCCCATGACTAAAATATCTTGGCCAGAACCTTCACGTCTTTTTGAAGGCACTTCAACTTTTTCAAGACCTTTAAGATATCTTCCTGTCAAACTATTTGGATTAGCCATCACTTCTTCAGGTGTTCCACATGCAATAACTTTCCCACCATGTTTACCCGCTCTTGGTCCAATATCGATTAAATAATCAGAAGCTAACATTGTTTCATGATCATGTTCAACGACAACAAGTGTATTCCCTAAATCACGCATCTTTTTCAATGTATCAATCAATCGTTGGTTGTCTCTTTGATGCAGTCCAATCGATGGTTCATCTAAAACATATAGTACACCAGTTAATTTTGATCCAATTTGAGTTGCTAAACGGATACGTTGTGCTTCACCACCGGATAAAGTACCGCCAGAACGAGATAATGTTAAATAGCCAAGACCAACATCTTTTAAAAATGTGAGTCTTGATATAATTTCTTGAAGCGCTAATTTAGCAATTTGTTTTTGTTCAATGTTCAAATGAAGATTAGATAAAAATGTGATGATTTCATCAATGGATTGATCCGTCAGTTCATGGATATTTTTATTGCCAATTTTCACTGATAAAGCCATGGTATTAAGTCTCGCACCATGACATACAGGGCACTCAGATTCGGTCATAAAATTTTCAATCCAAGTTCGAATCCATTCCGAAGATGTTTCACGATATCTTCGGTTTAAATTATTAATAATCCCTTCATAAGCTGTATGTTTCTCATGAATTCTTCCAGACGATGATTTCAATCTGATATGCATCTTTTCGTCTGTACCATATAATATAATATCTTTTTGTTCTCTTGATAACATGTTCATCGGTTGGCTCATGTCAATTCCGTGATATTTACATACTTGAATTAATTCACTGGAACTTAGATTTTCGGAGTCATTATTTTTGAATGGAATAATCCCTCCATCTAAAATACTTTTTTCTGGATCAACAGTTAAATCTTCAGAAACTTCAAGCTTTACCCCTAATCCATTACAAACTGGACAAGCTCCAATAGGCGTATTAAAAGAAAATAAACGTGGTTCTAATTCGGGGATAATAAAGTCAGAATCAGAACATGCATAATTTTCGTTAAATTGAAGCATTTCTTGATTGTTTACCGATATTTTTGTTTTACCGCCAGAAAGTTTTGCTGCTAATTCTAAAGCATCATAAAGTCTTGAGCGAATACCTTCTTTAATAATTAATCGATCAATAATTAAATAGAAATCATGTTTCCTATTTTTATCAAGTTCAGGCATCTCTTCGAGCAAAATACTTTCTCCGTTAATTAATGCCCGTGTAAACCCTTCTTTTAAATACTGTTCAGCAAGTTTTTTATGTGTCCCCTTTTGTTGTTCTACCACAGGAGATAAAACTAAAATTTTTGAACCTTCTTTTAAGCTTAAAACACGATTTGTCATTTCTTCAATCGTTTGTTTCGTTAAAGGTTCACCTGTATCTGGACAATAGGGAATTCCAATTCTTGCATATAATAAACGAAGATAATCATATATCTCCGTAACTGTTCCTACGGTTGATCTTGGATTGTTTGATGTTGTTCTTTGATCGATTGAAATTGAAGGAGACAATCCTTCAATACGATCAACATCTGGTTTTTCAAAATTACCTAAAAATTGTCTCGCATAAGCAGACAAAGACTCCATATATCTTCTTTGGCCTTCTTGATAAAGTGTATCAAATGCTAGACTTGATTTTCCAGAACCTGAAATACCTGTCATGACGACAAGTTTATTTTTAGGAATATCAATATCGATATTCTGTAAATTATTTTCTCGAGCACCGTGTACTTTAATGAAGTCCATCCACAATCTCCTTAAATGTTTTCTCATCCATGATTTCAACGTTTAGTTCTTTAGCTTTTACAAGTTTAGAGCCAGCTTCTTCACCATAAATGACCAAATCGGTTTTACTTGATACCGAACCTGTTACTTTAGCTCCAAGTTTTTCAAGCATTTCTGTCGCTTCGTCACGAGAATATAATCCTAATTTACCGGTTAGTACAATAATTTTACCAGTAAATGGCGATTCAATCGTTTCTATTTTTTCTATAGCCATATTTAAACCCAATGTTTGTAGTTCCTCAATCTGCGTTAAATTAGTCTCATTTTGAAAATAGTTAACGACAGACTGTGCAATCATCGGTCCAATTTCAGGAATTGATTGTAAATCTTCTAGCTTTGCAGATCTCAAAGCATCCATTGATGCATAAAATTTCGTGAGTGTTTTAGCAACTTTACTTCCCACATGCTTAATACCCAAACCAAAAATTAATCGATCAAAACCTTGTTTTTTCGATTCTTCAATCGCTTTTAATAAAGTATATATTTTTTTATCGCCAAAGCCGGGTAAATCTTTTAAAGCATCTTTATATTCTTTAAGATGGTAAATATCAGATATTTTATTTAAATATCCCAAATCATGTAAAGTTTCAACAACTTTTTCACCTAAAGTGTCAATATCCATGGCTTGTCTACTTGAAAAATGAATAAGTCCATACATCGATTTACCAGGACAATCAGGATTGATACAATAATGATCCGCTTCGCCTTCTTTACGAACAACTTCTCCTTGACAAATTGGACATTTTTCAATCATCACAAACGGTTTTTGGTCCGTACGTTTACTCAACACTACTTCGATAACTTCGGGAATAATTTCTCCTGCTTTATGAACTAAAACCGTATCTTGAATGCGAATATCTTTATGTTTGATATAGTCTTCGTTATGAAGGGTTGCTCTAGCAACCATTGAACCTGAAATCAATACTGGTTCTAATTCAGCAACCGGTGTAATGACACCAGTTCTTCCAACTTGAAATGTAATATCCTTTAAAATCGTTTCAACACGCTCAGCTTGAAATTTATAAGCAGTTGCCCACTTTGGAAATTTAGCGGTATATCCGATGTTTTCATATAAAGAAAACTCATTAACTTTTATTACAACACCATCCGTATCATATGGTAGTCTTTTCCGAATGATATCATATTGATGAATCGTTTCAATAAGGCTTTCAATCCCAAAAACTTTTTGATAATTAGGGTTAACTTTAAACCCTAAATGAGACAAATACTGTAAAGCTTTTTCTTGAGTATCTGCATAATCCATTTGATTAACAATGGTATATACAAAAAGATCAAGATTTCTTTTTGATACAACATTTGAATCAAGTTGTCGAATCGTTCCTGCTGCAGCATTTCTTGGGTTTGCAAATAGTGCCTCACCCTCATTCAAACGTTCTTCATTAAGCATTTTGAAGCTTTTATGGGGCATAAATATTTCACCACGGACCTCAATGTCAACGGGTTCATTTAATTTAAGTGGCAAACTTTTAATGGTCTTCACATTGTGTGTTACATCTTCACCAATTGAGCCATTACCTCGAGTTGCAGCCCTGACAAACAAACCGTTTTCGTATAGAAGTGATACTGCGAGTCCATCAATTTTTAATTCTGTAATATATGAAAAGCTTGAAACCACTTTTTTTATGCGTTCATCAAAACTTCTCAACTCATTTTCATCAAATACATTTGATAAACTCATCATCGGAATTTGATGTTTTACTTTTGTGAAACTCGATAAAATGACTCCACCAATTTTTTGTGTTGGCGAGTCTTCATATCGGTATTCAGGGTTTAACTCTTCAAGTTCAATGAGTTCTTTTAATAATTGATCATAAGATTGATCAGAAATTTTTGGTTGATCAAGTGTATGATATTCATAGTTTGCTTGATTGATTTGCTTGGTAAGTTCTAAAATTCGTTTCTTTATGTCCACATAAATCACCCACTTCTATTATATCATTTTATAGAGGGATGGTGGTGTGTTTTCACACGAGATTCATTAAGAAACACCGAGGGCGTGTAAGTTTTCTTTGAGTCATCTGTTTTGATATGAGTTAAAATAAGTTTTTTCTTAGCTCGCGTCATACCTACAAAACATAAACGACGCTCTTCTTCTAATTCAAGCATTTGATTTTCAACTAATGAGGGAAGTTCTCCTTGTTCAAGGCCAATCATGATTACAATGTCAAATTCTAATCCTTTTGATTGATGAATCGTTAAAAAGTGAATGGTTTCATCAATGATTAGTCGATAATCATCCAATTGGTAAAGATATTGTTTTAAATGAAAGGCTCGTTCGTGATTTCGATAAAGCACTGCAATCGTTTGATGGTGTTTATCTTGTATCAAAGTTTTACACAAACTCACAATATAAAGGCATTCATCAACCCGATTATGAAATGAAAAGCTCTCAACCTTTTCACCACGTTTATGATATGGAATCATTTTTAAATTATCTCTTTTGGGATTGTGAAATATTAAATGGTTAACTGAATGGATGATGTTTTGATTTGACCGGTAATTAGTAGAAAGTGTTAATGTATTTGCTTGGAAATCTTTAATAAATTGTTGAATAATTTGATAATTTGATCCTCTAAAACGATAAATACTTTGATTAGGATCACCGACTGCGAAAATATGTGTATGTTTGTTTTTAAGTTTTTTGATGATTTCATATTGTAAAAGATTCGTATCTTGAAACTCATCAATCAAGATGTATTGAAATTGATTAAAAATATTACTTTTAAGATAATCAATTAATAAATCATCGAAATCCTTTAACTTATTTTCATTTAAATACTTTTGATATTCATGATACGAATTTGGCTTATTTGTGCGATACAATGAGTTTTTATAATTCGCGATTTGTAGTAATTGATTGGGGCTATATGCTAAATCGTTAGGATCTATAATTTCATATGGATAAGATGAATTTTCTTTTAACATGTTTAAACAAAACTGATGAAATGTATAAACATTTTTAATTCGATGTTTTAATCTTTCGTCCATTTCTACTGACGCTTTTCTTGTGAAAGTTATACATAAAATATGATCTTGGTTTACGTTTTCTAAAAGATGTCGTTTCACTCTTTCAACAATGACTCTTGTTTTACCACTACCAGCACAAGCCTGTAAAAAAAGGAAAGGCTGATCACTTGCGATCGCTTTCCTTTGTTCTTCACTAAATTTCATATGATCACCTATCTTATGATAGATGTTAAACCTCTAATTTTCTTTTTTTACTTTACGAATCGACGGATGGCTTTCTAATATTTTTTTAATGCCATGTGGAAAATCAAACGCGATGGTTGCGATATCCGAATCAACCCGAATGACCACACCTTTTCCAAAGATTTGATGTAAAACATGATCGCCCGTCTGTAACATATGTTTACTTGAGGTATTTATTTGTTCTCTATCGTTGTTATCTTCAGTTTTAATACGTGATTCTTTGAGAAATCTTGAAGGTAAACTGTGTCTCATGGAACCATAGAGCATCCGTTGATCTGCATAGGATAAGTAGAGTTTTTGTTTGGCACGCGTCATTCCGACATACGCGACTCTGCGCTCTTCTTCAATTTCAAATGAACTTCCTAAAGCACGATCACCTGGAAAAATACCTTCTTCCATGACCACCATAAATACTGCTTGAAATTCTAATCCTTTAACCTGATGATAGGTTGATAATCTGACACGATTTATATCTTCAACATCTTGATCTAAGTCACTATAGAGTGAAATTTGATCTAATTGTTGAATAAGTTTTTCAGTAAAGGTACCTTCGTAATAATGGTCACCTCTCGAAAAGACGGTTTTCAAATCCATTAAGTTTTCAATGCGATCATCTGCAATATCATCGCCTTCTTCTCTTAAACTTTCAATATATTTTGTTTTTGCCATTAAAAGCGCCATGATTTCATCAAGGCTTTCCATATCTAAAAATGCTTCATGGATTTCAATCATCATTTGTTTGAAATCTTGCATCCCTTTTTTTGCTTGTGGGGTAACTTCGACATAGTCAATGGCTTTAAACATCGATAAATTTAAGTCTTTTGCTTTTTGTTCGAGTTTTTGAAGGGACACTTGACCGATTTGTCGTTTTGGAACATTTATAACTCTTTTTAAATAAAAATCTTGATTAAAATCTAAAGCAAGACGAATAAATGCTAAGGCATCTTTTATTTCTCTTCTCGCATAGAATGAAATCCCACCATAAATAATGTAAGGTATTTCTGATTTTATGAATGTATCTTCAAACATTCTCGATAAAACATTATTTCTATAAAGCACCGCCATTTCATCATAAGGAATGCCTAATTGGTGTAATCTTTGGATTTCATTTGCTACAAAAAATGATTCTTGAAAATCATTCATCGCGTGATGATAATAAGGTGCATCACCCAACCCTTTATCACTCTCTAAGTTTTTAGCTGCTGGTCGATTTAAATTAAATTGGATTAATTGATTAGCAGCTTGTAATATAAGATTTGTAGAACGGTAATTTTGATCAAGAATAATCTTTTCTGCATTGAAATCACGTTCAAAAAAACGTGCATTCTCGTAATTTGCCCCTCTAAATGAGTAAATACTTTGATCAGGATCACCAACAATAAACACTTGTCGATGAACTTCTCCTAATATCTTTAATAAACAATATTGAATGTGATCGGTATCTTGAAACTCGTCAACTAGCACATGTTGAAAATAATTTTGATAATACGTTTTTATTTTAGGAATCGTTTCAAATATTTCAAGTGGATATAATAACAAATCATCAAAATCAACAAGCTGGCTTTCTCTAAGATAACTCTGGTATCTTAAAAAAATCTTTTCTTCTTCTGTTTTCTCAAAATCATCAATACGTTTCATTTTATAAAGACTAAATAGATTTCTTAATCCTTTGACAGAAAACATTTTTAAATCTAAACCCATATCTTTAATCTGATCACTGATAATCTTCTTTTGATCGTCATCATCAATCACAGTAAAATTGGGTCGATAGCCATAGGGTAATTCTGCAATATGTTTTCTTAAAATTTGAAGACCAAACGCATGAAACGTATATAACCAAACACTAGTAGCATAAGGTCCTGTCATGTCAATGACTCGTTGTTTCATTTCTCTTGCAGCTTTATTTGTAAATGTAACTGCTAATATTTTTGAAGGGTCCATGCCTTCTAAAATCAAGTATGCAATCTTTGAAGTTAACGTTTTTGTTTTACCAGTCCCTGCACCAGCAACAACAAAAAGCGGACCACCTGGATGGATGACCGCTTTAAGCTGCGATTCATTTAGGGATGTTAAAAAATTCATATAATCCCACTTTCTATTTGTAAGAACTCTTTAATGGTACGATTTCGTTAAACACTAAATGATCTTTTTTAGAATCATGGTCAACGCTAAAATATCCATTACGCATAAATTGAAACTTATCTAGAGCATGAGCATTTTTTAGGGCTTCTTCGACCATGCCATGTTCAACATGCCATGAATCTTTATTAAAGCGATCCATTAAGTCCATCGATTCGTCACCAATGATGAGTGGTCCGAAAAAGTTAAATGTTGCATGATAGCCGTGTGTCTTTTCAACATAATGAATGGTACCGTTGGGTTTTCTTTCATTGAATCCACTGCCACTCTTTGTGTTTTCATCATAAGTAGCTAGTACTTCAATAATATCGCCTCGGTCATCGTAGATAACATCATATGCTTTAATAAAATAAGCATGGAATAGACGCACTTCTTCGTTTAAAGCAAGTCGCTTGTATTTATTATTTGGCTTATTTAAAACAAAATCATCTTGTTCGATATAGATATGTCTCGAAAAAGGTATTTTTCTTGACCCTAATTCAGGATAATCTTGATGATATAAAACATCAAAGTACTCAATTTTATTTTCGGGGTAATTGGTAATTGTTACTTTTAAAGGTTTAATAATTGCCATAACCCGTTTTGCATGATCTTGTAAATCATCACGAACTGCAGCCTCAAGCATATCAAAGCTTGCAGTTGAATTCACTTTAGATAACCCTGTAGAAACTACAAAGTTCCGAATAGCTTCCGGTGTATAACCTCTTCTGCGCATACCTCTTAAGGTTGGCATTCTTGGGTCATCCCAACCAATGACTTTATTTTCTTCCACAAGTTGTCTTAAAAAACGTTTACTCATCACAGTGTTTTCAATATTTAAACGACCAAATTCAATTTGTCGTGGAATCTTAGGCATTTCAGTTTCACGAACAACCCAATCATATAAAGGACGATGATCTTCAAATTCTAAACTACACAATGAATGTGTAATGCCTTCAATCGCATCTTCTAATGGATGTGCATAGTCATACATAGGATAGATACACCATTTAGTTCCGGTATTATGATGTTCAGCAAACGAAATTCGATATAAAACAGGATCCCTCATATTCATATTCGGACTTGCCATATCGATTTTTGCACGCAAAACACATTCGCCTTCTTTGAATTTACCCAAACGCATATCTTCAAATAATTTTAAGTTTTCTTCAATAGATCGATGACGATATTTAGATTCAACTCCTGGTGTGTTGACATTCCCGCGATCTTTTGCAATCTCTTCAGCTGATGAATGGTCAACGTAGGCTAAACCTTTTTTTATGAGTACAATAGCTCTTTCATACATTTCTTCAAAATAATCAGAAGCAAAATAAACATTTTTAGGCTCGTATCCTAACCAGCGAATATCTTCTAAGATTGATTTGACATAAATATCATCTTCTTTTTCAGGATTTGTATCATCATAACGAAGATTGGTATAACCACCATATTGTTTCGCACTTTCAAAATCTGTAATGATCGCTCGTGCATGACCTATATGTAAAAAACCATTAGGTTCAGGAGGAAATCTTGTAATAATTTCATGATGTTTTCCTGATTCTAAATCTTGTTCGATAATTGTTTTAATAAAATTGGATGTGTTCTCCATAGCATCACCTCATAACGTATATTTATTATACGATAAAACCCCTCGTTCTACAAGCACAAGGGGTATAACAATTTCAAAATTAAAAATTGACTATCTTGATTTATTTTGATACATTTTTTGATCAACTTTAAAATAGATATCATCAAAAGACAAGTCTTTGTTCATCGATTCAAATCCATAACTAAAAGATAAAGTTTGAATTTGAGGAATTTTATTGCTCTTCAGTATATTTTTTAGTTCACTAACCAAATCTTCAATATGACATTGATCACAATTTTCATGAACTACAATGAATTCGTCGCCACCTAATCTGGCAACCATAGCTTGTTTTGAAAATACTTTTAATAATCCATTCGCAAACTCTGTTAATACCAAATCACCAATGAGATGCCCATTTAGATCATTGATTTCTTTAAAATGATCAAGATCAAACATGAGTAAAACAAAATCATTTTTCTTTTCAATAAGTTGATTTGTATAATCCTCAAAACTTTGTCGATTATATACTTTTGTTAAGTAATCTTTCCCGGTAGAAGTTGTCTCTAGCAAAAAATAAGCCATAAATAATGCAATTCCAATCGTGGACCAGCTAAAAAATAAACGCGAATAAACTGTTTGGATTAGTGCTCCTGCTAAAGGAATAAACAAGAAAAGTAAAACTATCCATATGAGTGATGAAGAAACACGCTTTCTATGTATATAAACAAGTACTATGGAATAAAAATAAACAAGATATGTTAATATTTCATTTAACCATTTGAATGGACCACCGTGGTATCCATAAGTCAAAGGATTAATTTCAAAAAATACCGGTGTGACTGCATTGACGATAAGTAGTAAGGCAACAATCATAAATGCATGCATATAATAGAATCTATTTTTAAGTCTTTTTTTAGATCCAAATGTTTTAAAATCAACATAGCATACCCATAAGCCTGCCATGCTGGTCCCTAATAAAACTAATAAAAAATTTGAAAAATAACTATAGAAAAAACCACCCTTTATGAGAAGTCCATCCGTAATCCATGTTAAAGGCTCTATGACTAAAGCTGCCATATTCATGATGACCAAAATTCTTAATAGCTGCTTAGAATAATTGTCGATGGAATCTTTACTTTTCGCTTTCATAATGATGAATAAAACAATCAGCATCATAAGTGCAAAAATATTGACAGAAAACATTTGTAAATATTGATAGATGGCCATGTTCAAACCTCACACCATTCTTTGTCGTCATTATACCGTGATTTATAATCCTTCTATATATCATAAACATTTATCTTTTAATCTATATTTTTTGTATCTACAGGTTTACTTTCTTGACAAACTCATATACAATAATAATAGACCACACGTATGGAGGATTAAAATATGCCAAGAAGAATTACTGATGTTTGTATCGCTTGTGGCGCTTGCCAAGCGGAATGTCCAGTGGATTGTATTTCAGAAGGCGATATCTACGTTATTGACGAAGATATTTGCATTGACTGTGGCGCATGCCAAGCGGTTTGCCCAACAGACGCAATTATTGAAGTATAATCATATTGATTTTTTAGAAAAGAAAAACTACCACAATTTGGTAGTTTTTTTATTTTATCAAAATGCATCTCGTATTATGAGAATAGTCCTAATAAATCCTCATATGTCATACCAGTATCTCCTAAAGCTGCTGTAAGTTCTGTAAAGAGTGCTTCTTGTTCTGCTTCATCCATACCTTCAATCACGGTCATTACTTCGGTAATTGATGCTTCTAAAGCAACTGGATCATCGACATTTTCGATAACACTTGTTAATGCTGTACTTAGTTCTTCAGGAATATTTTCACTTTCACTAACAATTGTTATAGTTGTTTCAATCATTTCACCAACCATATCATTAATGAGATCATTGATAACTTCTGGGTCATCAATATTATCAATAACAGCTTGGATAGATTCTTCAAGTTCAGGTGGTAAATCAGGATTATTTTGAACAAGATCTAAAGCTGCTTGTGCTAAAGTTTCAACATCCACTAAATTTTCAAATAGATTAAGTTGAATATATAAATATAAATGAAGATCTTTGATTTCAGCACCAATAATATCTATACCGGTTGAATCCATCATTTGATCAAAATCATGAATCACAATCGAATCACCTGTAATGAGATCATTTTCACCCATGACATCTAAAATTAATCCTATATGTTCTTCACTCAAACTGAGCAAACCTGCATCTAGCCCCTTGAGATGAAAATACAAATCTGATCCAATGATTTCTGGAATAGCGTGAATTTTAATAATCGATGGCAGAACTTTCGATGGATCATTAATGTCGACAATTTGTATTGGAATATTAACAATCAAATCGTCTTCCATGGTCACATATGGAACAAAAATAAGAGCTTTATAATTTTCCATTAATAACGCTTCAGTAACATAGCCAGTTTCAGTTAAATTAGCACGCATGAAATACTCAAACACACGATTTAAAGTAAAATCATCTAGTTTAATATAGGGATTATCTCCAGTCACTGATGAGAGAATAACTGTACTAGCTTTTGATGTTAAGATAGTTTGCATATGTGCATCGTCAATGATTTTATCTGCTTCAGTAAGAATGAATTGATCAGTTTCATCAATGATTTTACCTAAAGCTATTTTAGCTGCGAACACTTCATCATCAAAGCCAATATCAATCAATTCATTATCGCTAATGAATTGTAAGAGTGCGTCAATTAAAGGTTTATTTTCGTCATCTTCATTCATAAAAGAGTCTATGAGTGCATTGACTTGAACAGTTACTTTTCTTTCAATTGGATCAAAAGTTCCGAATCCTTCAATTTGACTTGAAATTAATTCTTCTAAATCTTGACCTGTCACTTTTTGTGATATCCAACTTGCTGCAGTCATCGCCCACGCAAGTGGAACATTACCGATGGTCACTTTATCGAGTGTCAATACAATTTCTTCAGTATCTATTTCCAAAATGAACGACAATAACAATCTCGTTTTAAAAGTAAATCCTCCAACATAGGCATGTAATCCGGATTCAATTTCAATAATATTACCTTCTTTGAATCGAACCCAAGTGCCTTGATAAGCATACATTTCTTCTTTTAAAACATAATTTTTTTCATCATCGGTTGCTGTATCAACTAAATAATTAGGATTCATTTGTCTAAATTGATCCAATAATAGTTGATTAACTGTTTCTTGATTAATTTCTAAATCAAATGTAGACGTTGGAGTTGCATTTAATAAGAAGGTATCTATTTCCTCAATAACCATTTCTTCAAAATTAATTTCCCCAGTTCCTGAAATAAATTCATCAACAGGAATTTCTACACTTTTATACATTGCACCTACAGCAGCTAATGGAATTCCTACCATAAGTAGTATGGGTAAAATAAATAATCTAAATAAAAATCTCATGCTATTCACTCCCTTCTTTTCTTCATCATATTACTTTTATGTTCAAAATACAATATTTTCGCAAATGAATAAAAAAGGAATCAACAATGATTCCTTATAATTCTTCAATATTTAGTGTTGATGAACCACCTAAAAGATAATTTGGCAGTGGACCAACAGCATCATTATAGTAAAATGCTGCAGCACCAATCATCGCTGCATTATCAGTACAATACTTCATCGATGGCATAATAATTTCGCGATTTGGTATTTCTTGATGAATACGTGCTCTAAGGCCACGATTAGCGGCGACACCACCAGCAACAATAATTTGTTTCACATCATAAGTATCTGCAGCTAAACGAGTTTTTTCAATTAACACATCTAATACACTCGCTTGGAATGATGCACACATATTATTGACATCAATCGTTTCATTTCTTTGTTCTGCATTATGAACTAAATTAATGACTGCGCTCTTAAGTCCTGAAAAACTAAAATCAAATTTTGTTTTATCTAAAAAAGGTCTTGGAAGATTGTAGGTATCTTTACCTAAAGCGGCAAGTTTATCAACAATCGGGCCTCCCGGATAGGATAATCCTAGAGTTCTTGCAACTTTGTCATATGCTTCACCAACGGCGTCATCAAAAGTAGTTCCAAGCATTTTAAATGACATATGTTTTTCCATATATATAAGTTCTGTATGACCACCACTTACAAGCAATGCTAAAGCCGGAAATTTCATTTCATGCTCAAGATTTGCTGCATAAATATGACCAATCAAATGATTTATCCCTATGATAGGTTTTTGATGAGCAAATGCAAACGCAGTTGCGGCATTAATCCCAACTAATAAAGATCCAATTAACCCAGGTCCTCGTGTAACTGCAACTAAATCGATATCACTTTCTTTAATTCCAGCGTTTAATATGGCTTGTTCAAAAACTCTTGTCATATGGACAACATGGTTTCGTGATGCGATTTCTGGGACAACGCCACCATATACTTTATGAATATCAATTTGTGATAAAACAATGTGTGACAAAACTTCTTTATAGTCTTTTAATACAGCTACACTACTTTCATCACAACTACTTTCAACAGCTAATATAATCATTTTGTCACCTCCCTAATATAGACAATAGCATCTTCTGTTTCGTAATAGTTCGAACGTGTATAAGATGCTTTAAATTGAAATTTCTCATAAAAGTGTCGTGCTCTTTTGTTGCTTTTTCGAACTTCTAAAGCAATTTTTAAAACACCTAATTCATGTAAATAATTTAAGACATATACCATTAATTCACTACCTATTCCTTGGTCTTGATAATCAAGATCAACGATAAAGTTCATCATTTCTGCACTATCATCAATGGCTCTAAATCCAACGTAAGCAACGATTTCTTTGTTTTTTTCATAAACAAAATAATGACCAAATGGATTAATAGCTAATTCATCATATAAAAATGATTGTCCTAACCCATCACCTAATACTTTTTTTTCTAAATGATGGATTGCGGGGACATCATTAAGTGTTGCTTTTCTGATCATGGCTTGTCTCTGCTTCCGTTTTTCTTAGATAATGAGGAATTAAATCGTGAATATTGGTAACATATTTGCTGTGTTCGCGAACACGTTTTGGACAAACTTCATAATTTCTATCATCAATAAATATTGTTTGTGCATCTTTATATAGTGGGTTTTCCTTTAATTCACTAAAAAGACGATACCCATCTTCAAGAACTGTTTGACCATTATGGTAAATTGCTGAAAAAACATGGCCTCTTCTTGCATCAATAAGTGCTGCAACTTTACCTTCATGTCCCGATGTCATAAAATACAATGAACTGATTGTTTTAAGTTTCACTTGTTTTGTGTAAGCAAGCATTTTGCCCACCATCACTGCAATTCGAATTCCAGTGTATGAACCCGGACCAACACCAATGATGACTTCGTCAATATCATCAAGTTTTAATTTATTTCTTTTTAAAACTTGATCAACACGATCTACTAAATATTTAGCATGATCACGTATCGCAATACGAATTGAAAAATCAACTAGAATATCGTCTTTTGCGTAACCAACGAACATCACATTCGTTGAAACATCAAACATTAAAATTTTCATATCATTTCAACCGCCCTTTTACATGGATAACCAACACAACTCATGATAATTTCACGTGAATCATCACCAGTCTTACAAATTTGAACTAATAAGTGATCTTTCGGAAGTAAGGATTCAACGCGATAAGGCCATTCTACAACGACCATTCCTATGCCATCTATATATTCTTCCAAGTCAAAATCAGATCCTTCACCATCGAGGCGATAAAGGTCTAAATGATATAATGTCCGAAGGCGATCTTTTGATTGATATTTTTTCATAATCGTAAATGTTGGACTATTCACAATTGTTTCAATTCCTAATCCTAATGCTAAGCCTTTCGTAAATGTGGTTTTCCCTGATCCTAAATCACCATCAAGTAAAATCACAACTTTTGGCTCATATTTTAGTAACAATCCAAGTTCATAACCTAGACGTTCTGTTTCTTTTGCTGAATTCGATATTTTTTTCTTCATGAATCTCCTACTTTATATAATGTTCAAAGCCTTTCTTTCCTAAAAGAGCGAACATATTTTTCTTATACGCTTCTACACCTGGTTGGTTAAATGGATTGACACCAATCCAATAAGCCGACATTGCACATGCAATTTCAAAAAAATACACAAGATAGCCAAATGTATAGCTATCCATTTTGGGGATTTGGATGAGAATATTAGGCACTCCACCATCCACATGCGCCATCATCGTTCCTTTTAGTGCTTGCAAATTGACATATGATAATGTTTTTCCTGATAAATAATTAAGTTCATCTAAATCATTTTCTTCTTTCGTTAAAACTACATCACGATGAGGTTCAACAACTTGAATCACAGTTTCAAATAAATGACGTTCTCCGTCTTGAATATATTGGCCTAATGAGTGAAGATCTGTTGAAAATCCCGCACTCGCAACGAATAAACCTTTATGGTCTTTCCCTTCGGATTCTCCAAAAAGTTGTTTCCACCATTCATTCAAATATAATAGATTAGGTTCATAACCAACCATCATTTCAATTTTTTTACCTGATTCGTATAATAATGCACGAGTTGCAGCATATAAATAGGCTTCATTGTCTTTCAAATTTGGATTTGAAAAACGATGATAAGCATCTTTAGCGCCATTCATCATTGAATCAACATCAATACCTTGACACGCTAAAGGAAGCAACCCTACCGCAGTTAAAACACTAAAGCGTCCCCCAACATCATCCGGAATCACAAACATTTCATAGCCGTTTGTTTTCGATAATGAGTGGAGTGCACCACGCGCTTTATCCGTCGTTGCATAAATACGTTTTTTCGATTGTTCAACTCCATATTTATCTTCTAATACACTCTTTAACATACGGAATGCAATCGCAGGTTCTGTTGTAGTTCCAGATTTTGAAATAACATTAATTGAAAAATCTTTATCCTGTAAATAATCAAGAAGATTCGCCATATATTCGCTCGACATTTGATGTCCAGCAAAAATAATTTCCAGTGAATCTTTAACAAAAGGTTTACGCAAGAATTCTAAACCTGCTTTTGCTCCTAAATATGAACCACCAATACCTATAACCACTAAAACTTGACTATCTTTTCTAATTTTTTGACTTGCTTTTAAAATTCGTTGATATTCTTCTTTATCATAATGAATGGGTAGGTCAAGCCAACCCAAAAATTCATTACCCAAGCCTGATTTTTCATGAATCATCGTATGAATTTGATTTATTTTTTCTTGAAAACTTTCAGGTTGCGCACTTAAAAATGAACGCGCATCCTTTAGATAAAGTTCAACGTGTGACATTTCTTATCCCTCTATTTCTTTGTTTTTTCAATCCAATGCGGTAAAGCTTTTGCTAAACTATGAAATCCAATTTTAATTTTAACTAATCTTTGAATCTTAGGGTGCACAGGATGTGCTTTTTTATAGCTCAATTTTAATCGCTTATTTTCTTCATCAATTTCGATAATTTTGGTTTCAATATCGTCACCAACACTTAGCATATCTTCAAGTGAAGAAACATATTGATCTGACATCTCCGAAATATGAATTAATCCTGAATATTCCCCACAAGATACGAAGACCCCATAAGCTTGAATCCCTGTGACTTGACATATTATACTATCATCTATTTTCATATCCAAAACCTCGTGCATATTATATCATAATTAGAAATAGACTCAATTAAAAAACGCGTTTCCGCGTTTTATTGATATGTCAAATATACACCAAGTCCACCAAGCCCTATATGAGCCGAAATGACTGGACTCACAATACCTGCGAGTTTAACTTTGACTTGACCCCCCAAATTAAATATCGCCTGTTGCAGTTCTTTAGCAGAAATCGATTGATCAACAAAATCAATGATGACTTCTACTGGATGGTTTTCAAGCATTTTCTTAACTTCATTAACAATATAGATGATAACATTTTGTGGACTTCTAACTTTATGTTCTAATTCTAAGACACCGCGTCTAAATCTTAATATTGGTTTTACCTTTAATATGTTACCGATGAATGCTGATACTTTGCCTAATCTTCCATTTCTTACAAGTGTTTGCAAATTATCGACTGTGAAAATGAGTGAACCTTTTTCTTTAAGTTCTTCAATATAAGCTAATCCTTCGTTGATTTTATTGCCCTTACTAAAGAAATCAATCATTTTTTGTGCTAAATAAGTTCCACCGCTAATTGTTGTTTCTGAATCAACAATATAAACATTTGGATTTTCAAAAATCGTTTTAGCTAATGATGCTGAATTATAAGTCCCACTCAAACTTTGCGAAAGCGTAAGACATAATACTTCATCATATAAGGCCAATTGTTCTTTAAATGCTTCCATTAAGGCTTCAGGCGATGGTTGGCTTGTTTTAATTTGAACTCCATCTCTCATTGCTTGAATCGCAATTTCTGGATCAAATGTACCATCAACATACTCTTCATTTCCGACCATTACTTTGAGTGGCACAATGGTGACGTGTTCATCTTTTGCATATGTTTTATCCATACCAAATGTTGAATCAATAACTAACCCAACCGTGCGTTTCATAATTTCACCTCACCAATTATTATTTGATATCTTAATAACTATTAGTCAACTGTTACGACTGCAATAATTCCTGGAACGTTTTCTAATAACATGGTTTCAATCCCCTGTTTCAAGGTCACGTCAATTGCCATACAACCGTCACATGCGCCAAGCATTTTGACATATACAATGCCATCTTCAACATTGATGACTTCGATATCGCCACCATCACGTTGTAAATAAGGTCTTACTTTATGAATTAAATCTAAAACTTGTTGTTTTGTATTATCCATGACTTCACTCTCCTAATCGCACCTAGTATATATGATTTTAAATAATTATTCAATCGAAGTATCTTGAACATTTTTCAAACGTTTTAAAATATAGTGTCCGCAATTCATACTGCATGATTCATTTAAATAATCCGGGATTCTTTTATAGCCATTTGGACTCTTTGGATCTGAATTAAATCCTTTTAATCGGTGTATCCCTGATGAAACATCACCTACTAAATATGTATAACGATCAAATGCAACATCAACATAACGTTCTTGAAATTTAAGTAAATCAAAAGCGTCTCGATGATTTTTTACAAGTTCAAATTGCCCAAATTCTGTATCTATTATCATGAAATATTCCTCCTAAGTAAGCATATCGCTTCAGCAGCTATTGCTTCTCCACGTCCAATCGATTCTAAACCTTCATAAGTCGTTGCTTTAACACTGATTTGATCTAAATCAATGGATAAATGTTCACATATGTTTTCTTTTATTTTTGAGATATAAGGATTTAGTTTCGGATATTCAGCAAAAACTGTTGAGTCAATATTAACGATTTGATATCCTTTATCTTGAATTTTTTTATGGATGTCAATGAGTAAATCCATCGAGTTAACATCTTTATATTTAGGATCAGTGTCTGGATAAAATGTTCCTAAGTCTCCTAAAGACAGAGCCCCTAACATCGATTCACCAATCGCGTGTAATAGAACGTCTGCGTCACTATGTCCAAGTAATCCTTTTGAAAAAGGTAGTTTAATCCCACCTAAGATTAAAGGTCTTCCTTCAACAAGACGATGTAAATCAAAACTCTTTCCAATCCTTAAATGATTCCCTTGATTCATTAAAGCTTCAACAAGAACTAAATCTTTAGCATAAGTCACTTTGAGATTGGGTTCATCATTCATGACAACATGAATGGCTTCTTCCGGATAAAATGATTGATATAATCCTATATCATCATCAAACGTTTGTTCGCTTCGTAAATATGCATATCTAATTTTTTCAGTTAAGAAAGCTTGAGGTGTTTGAGATTGAATATAGTGATCTCTGATCTCACTTTTTAAAACCCCATTTTCAAACTTTTTTAATGCTTGAGTCATTGGTTCGGCCAGTAAAATGGCATCATGAACACTTAAAGCTTTTTCAATTTCTTCAATTTTACTTTTAGAAATCAATGGACGTGCAGCATCGTGAATAAATACATAAGGTGTTTGAATTTCTTTCAACCCTTTCATGACACTTTCGCCACGAGTCTTCCCACCTAACACAATCGTTACAGACGTAGGAACTAATTCTTTAACTAATTCATAATCTGATTTTGAAACCACTAAAACAATTTCATATCCTAATTCTAAAAATGTTTCTACGCTGTATAGAAATAATGGTTTATGATGTATCTCAAGTAATATCTTGGATTGGTTTAGTTTTGTTCTTGTTCCTGTTCCGGCACCAACAATTAACGCTGTATTCATAGTTTCCCCTTCATATAGTCATCGAGTTTCTGATCATGTGAATTCATATCAATATGGTTAACCTCTTGAAAATCATAAATAACACCAACAACTTTTGTTGGTCGATGAGCCATTAAAAATTGATCATAGTATCCCTTACCATAACCCACACGAATCTTATCTTTTGATATCGCGAGTGCTGGTGCAATCATATAATCAATCGATGTATCTAGGTTTATATCGCCTTTAGGTTCCATGACACCAAATTTACTTTTATGAAAGACTGTTTGATCTGTGAATGGATAAAAATGCATACCATCTTGATCAATTCGTGGAAAAACAAAGACCTTTTCTTCAGTAATAAGCCCTCGTAAATCGACTTCATTTCCCATGGGATAAAAAATAGCGATAACTTTCGCATTTTGATATGCGTGATCTTTTTGAATCTGCTCTAAAATATGAGAATTCTGTTGTAATTTCTCTTCATTGTGCATTTCATTTCTCAATTTGAACATGTGTTTCCTAATTTCTTGTTTTGTCATGCGATATCCTTATAATAACATCCTTGATTTTCAAATTGTGGATTTTCAGCAATCTTAAGCGCTTGAAAAGCTGCTTGATAAAGTTCTTGTTCTTGTGTAGCATCACTACCACCGATACTGATACCTGCATAAACATCGAGTTCAACGGCTAATGACCCATATTGCATATTTAGATTTAAAAATGTCGGATTTGATTTAATACCATTCGCTAAAACATCCATTTTTCTTGTGTCAGTGATGGTAACTGCAAACTCAAGCCCTGATAAACGGAAGATATCGCCACTTTCTGAGACAAATGTAGATCGCATTTTTTTAATGTACTCGGCAATCATCATGTTCCCAACCTCACGTCCATGCATTTCATTGATTTTAGGAATATTTTTGAGTTTGAAAACAACGAGTTCAAAATAACGACTTTCATTGAAAAAATGATGCATCGAAACCATCAGTTCATGTTGATCTCTAAGGTTATCTAAAACATCAATATTTGATGACATATAGTGTTTCGTTTTTACCGGGTTAATTGTCCCCATAATAAATGATCCACTCGCATCTTCAAAAAGACGTTTTCCTTTTTCTTTAAACCAAACATAGCGATTAGAGACCAAAATGCGATAAGAGGTTTGATAATGTGGTTTTGTTGGTGTCAATTCACTCACTAATCCTAAATATTTTTTTAAATCTTCAGCTTCAATGCGACGTCTAAAATCGGTTAAATCCATATAATTCTTAGGTAAGTCCAACATTTTGACAAGTGAATCTGATGCCCAAATTGTTCTTTCATCTAAATCAATATAAAACAAACCTTCTTCTGAAATTTCAAGTGTTGCAATAAATTTATGACGAACACTTTCCAATTCATTGGTGGTTTGATTAAGTTCTTTTTCAACAGATAATAAATCATAATCAGTTTTTTTCTCACCAACACAAATTCTTCCTTTATATTTGCCAAGAGCATAAACTGGCTGCATGACTAAATGTAGAAAAATTTGGACACCATCCACATTTAAAAGTGTTAACTCTTGAATTTCATCATCGCCTGGTTTTGCATGCTCTTTATAACTTTGATAATAACTTTCTAGCATGCGATTGTTCACTTCTTGTCCATTGAGTTTAATAAATCTTACCCGTTGGTTTAAAACACTGAAAAGCTTTTTACCAATAACATCTTCTTTTTCAAGCCCAATTTCATGAAGTAAAGAAATTGACATATCTTTTATGCGTTCTTTTTTATCGACAACGTAATAAGCATTCCATTTACTGTTTTTGATGGATTTAACAAATAATTGGTAATGATTTGCTTTAAGAGTTGATGATTTAAATAAACGATAAAAAGTGACTAAAAAGACTAAATAAATATAAAAAGTGAATCCAATATATACCCATTGGTAAATTTCATGATTCTGAATCGTTTGATTGAAAATCATAAGCGAAAAGATGGATAAGGCAATATTAAGAAATGCCAAACCCATACTAAATTTTAAAACTTTTTCGGATTGAATACTTTGGATCACAACAATGAACAATGTCATAGTTGCAATCACCAAAGGATAAATTGGATGTTGAAGCATGTTTGTCACCACGTTATATTAGGAAATATGTACTTAAAAAAGATAATTGTTAGCGTAACAAAAATTGAAATAATCACAATTAATGCTGGATTTTTGGATAAGTAAATCGACATTTTTTCTGCAACACTGCGATTAGCAAAAAACTTAAAAGGTTCAAAGATAAGGGTTATCAATTTTTTCATTTTTTATACCTCACTTCATAAACATATTGATGTATTCCATCAATTTGTCACGATCATTAAGTTTAAGCATAATCCCTTCGACAGCAATCGAAACACTTCCTGTTTCTTCAGAGACAATAATCGTTAAACTATCGGTAACTTCACTAATACCTAATCCTGCACGATGTCTTGAACCCATTGTTTTATCAAAGTTCTGATTGTCAGATAGTACAAAATATGCCCCTGCACAAAGAATTTGGTCACCACGGATAATCACAGCACCATCATGAAGCGGCGTATTAGGTGTAAATATATTAATTAAAATTTCCTTTGAAACAATACTATTCATTTGAATAGCACGATCAGCATATTGATCAAGAGTATTATGTTTTTCAATCGTCATCAATGCACCAATTTGTTGTGAGGATAAAAACATCGCTGCGTCAACGATACTTTGTTTCGTTTTTTCACTACCCATCACAATATTGTCTCTTTTTGTATCTGCTTTCCAAATGTTTTCAATAGAGCGGCGAAGATCGGGAGCCATAACAACAATAAGTGCTATTGGTAACCATTCAGTCAAATAATTTAAAACCATAGAACTTATAAGGATTCCAAAATAATTCGCAAAATAAGCGATAATGTAAATAAATACAAACGAAAGTACGACCGATAATATTTTTTTATTTGTTACTAAAAATTTGATGAGAAAGAAAACCATGACCCAAATGACATAAGCATCAACGATTATCTTCCATATAGGGATACCAAAAATCATCGCCATCGACTCCTTTATTGAACTATCATTATTATATCATAAGATATCCTTCATAAAAGATTAAGATTCATCGAATAATTAGAATATAACATTGTAAAATACTTGAATCCACACTATAATTAAAGTGCGTAAAAGGATGGAGGTTAGACCATGTCCAATCAATTATTTAATCTTAATCATTAATTCATCCATGGAAAGATCCATGGGTATTTAAAAGGCTACTTAAGCAGTTTGTTAAAACCATTCAAGATGAGGTAAAACTATGGATCAAGCATTACTTGTTGGTTTAAATATCAACAGTCAGTACGAAAAAATGGTCAAATCGCTCGATGAATTAGAGCATTTAGCTTTAGCATTGGGTATTGAGACAAAAGAAAAAGTCATTCAAAATGCACACACAATAACACCTAGATACTATATTGGAAGCGGAAAAGTTAAAGAAATCAAACAAATGATTCCTGTGATGGATATCACGATGGTTATATTTGATGACACACTATCACCTGCACAACTTAAAAATTTAGAAAAAGAGCTTGAAGTTCAAGTCATGGATCGAAGCTTTTTAATTCTATCGATCTTCGCATTAAGAGCACAAAGTAAAGAAGCAGTTTTAGAAGTTTCATTAGCCCAAAAATTATATATGCTCCCTCGGCTTATTGGCCTTGGAAACTCACTTTCAAGACAAGGTGGGGGTTCTTATAATGCAAAAGGCCCCGGTGAAACAAAATTAGAACTCGATCGAAGAAAGTTAGTACGTGAGATAAGCATTATTAAAAAGGAACTTGAAAAGATTGATGCTGAAAAAGAATTATCGCGTAAGCAACGTAAGAAAAATCAAATTCCTGTTGTCGCACTTGTGGGATACACAAACGCGGGTAAATCTTCAATTATGAATAGTTTATCTGAATTTCTGCATCATGATTCTGAACCTGTATTCGAAAAGGATATGTTATTCGCAACTCTTGATACCAAAGCTAAACGACTTAAAAAACCAAATTATCCACCTTTTATATTAATCGACACCGTTGGGTTTGTGTCAAAACTTCCCCATGAACTCATTCGTTCATTCGAATCGACTTTAAAAGATGTGGTTGAAGCAGATTTGTTGTTGCATGTCGTTGATGGATATGATTTTGATCAGCTGCAAATTGATACTACAAAATCAGTATTAAAATCAATTGGTGCAGATGAAATTGAGCGTATCTTAGTCTTTACAAAAAAAGAAATTGCAGAGAAAAATCCACCGATAGATGAGGATTATATCTTTGTATCAAACCGTACGAAAGAAAACATTGACACATTAGTTGATACGATTTATGGCCATATTTACAAAGAAAGTCGAATTACACATTTATTAATTCCTTTTGATCAAGGACAAATTTATTCACAGATTAAAGAAAATAATACTGTATTAGAAACAAAATATGATGAAAATGGAACATTCGTCCGCGTGATATTAACCCCTGATCAACAAACATTATATCGACAATATATTTTAGAAAAAAAGTCTTTATAATAATGTTTTCTGATATTTGATGAATGAATCTTTTTAGTGATTTAAAAAAGTAGACCTATAAAATGGTCTACTTTTATTCTTTATCTGTATTCTTTTATAAATCAAGTTTTTATGTGTCTAAACGTTTGGATTGATACATCATTTCTTCTGCTTCAATCATAGCATCTATAATGTTTGAATCAAAGTCTTGTTTTATTGCATATCCTAGAGCAATCGAAATGTCTCCAAAACCTAAATTTAACTCCTTTGTAGCTAATGTCATTTGTTCAATAAATTTTTCAGCATCTTCTTTCTTAGAGTTAAATTTTAAAATAACAAATTCATCTCCACCCCATCTAACTACAACATCATGATTTTCAGTTAACTTATTAAACAATTTAGCTGCTTCTTTCAATAATTGATCACCTTTTAGATGCCCATAATGATCATTGACTTCTTTTAACTTATTAACATCAGCAAACAAAATTGCAATCGGATGGTTTTTCTTATGGTTTAATTCTTTTAACTGATCTTCAAAATATCGACGATTGAATAAACCCGTTAAACTATCATGATAACTCAGATATTCAATTTGCTTTAAGTAATTTGAACGATCAATCATCGAAACAAATCCAGAAATCAAAATTGAAATTTGTGTCAAGTCATCATTCGAATATGTAGATGGTTTATTCGCAATAATTGTGTAAAACAAATCCTTTGAATCTGTATAAAAAGATAATAATATTGCTCGTTTAGTACCGTTAAGGCAATGCATTTCGTAACTTTCAAATTGATTTTCAATATCTAAATCATTGAAAATTAGTTGATTAGTTTGATTGTTTGAAGGTATGCTTTCAAGAATTTTTTCAATCTGGATTTCCATTTCTTTTAAAGTACAATTAGGGTTAATCTTGTCAAACTCTACTGCATTAATTGCTATCTTACCATTACTTTTTCTTGTAAACATTATACCGTCTTTACTATCACTCAGTTTTAATGTTTCGCGTAAAAAGTAGGCATATCTTTCTGAATCAGATTGAAACTTTTTTTCAAATGCTTCAAGAATTATTTGATTGCTTAATGAACTCTTAACAATTTTACTTGTCTGTTCTTTAACTTGTTTTTTAATAATAAAAATAGCTGAGATAAGCGTAATGACGATCAATGGGACCAAAACGTAAAGGCTAATACCAAGAACATCTTTTAAAGTTGGTTTATTATCAATCAGAAATGGAAACCAAATTTGATATAAAGCATCATATGTTCCATTTGCAGAAACGATGGATAATCCTTCATTTAAAATTGATAACAATTCATCATTATCTTCGGTAACCGCAAAACAAAATTTTTGTTCATATCCCTCGAGATTAAGTTTAGTTTTGCTGATGCCATCATCATCAAAAACATAAACAGGAGTTATGTTTGATAAATTTTCATCAAAAATTATTTTTTCACCAACAAGACCTTGAGCTAAAACTGCATCGTACTGCCCTGATGATAATAATTTGAAAGCTTCCGTATATGTACTTGTTGCAGTCAATTCATTATCTAAACCTATGGATTTTGCATATTCCTCAGAATTATCCCCCGATAAAACAAGAACTTCTTTTCCATATAGATCATCAACAGATTGAATCGCATTATCTCCATCACGCACAAATATGTTTCCGCGCATAACAATGTAAGGCACAGTGAAATCAAGTACTTCATCTCGTTCAATTGTATATCCAACTAATGGTAGTACATCTAATTTCCCATCAATCAATTCTTGTTTAATAACCGACCAATAATCCATCTTAAATTCAATCGTAATACCCATTTCAATAGCGACTGCTTTAAGTAATTGAACACTAAATCCATCTGGTTGACCATTATTTTCAATAGAAAAAGGAGGATAATCGTACTCAGCAGCACTTAAATATACCACTGAATTTGAATTTCCTTCAACTTCTAAATTAAGGTCTACAACAAAGGCTATGAAAATGATAAACATAACGATAATTATTTTCTTTGTAATTTGAATCATATGTTATTCTCCAAAATCAACGATATTATCAAGTTGATTTAATTGTTCTAATTTTATCATATTAATAAATATTTCAGCAAGATTTGGGTCAAACTGTGTTTCAATACAACGATTAATCTCAATCAAGGCATTTTCAATACTCATTCCTTTTCGATAAGGTCGATCTGCTGTCATTGCCTCAAATGAGTCAGCAACATTGATAATTCTTGCAAATAATGGGATTTCATTACCTTTTAAACCCCTCGGATATCCTTGACCATCCCATCTTTCATGATGATAAAGAGCATATTCGGCAAGTCCAGAATATTCATCTGCAGCCTTTAATATTTGATAACCTATACTCGTGTGTGTTTTAATTATTTCATATTCATCTTTAGTTAAGCGTCCAGGTTTATTGATAATCGCATCAGGAATTGATATTTTACCAATATCGTGATAAAGACCGGCTAATTCGAGCACATCTAAATCTTCTTTATTAAGTCCTAATTTGAGTCCTATCATTTTACAAAAGTGACCTACACGTTGTGAATGCAATTTTTCTTCTAAATATTTATCCGTTAATGTGTTCATCAAAGCTCTAATGGTGCGATTTCTAACACTCATGCCAACTGTAATTTTATGTCGTAAAAGGTGATTCTCCGCAAGCTTCAAAACCTCGTCCATCGATTGATTGATAGATGTCGCAATCTCAAATCCAACAGATACAGAAACTTTAATTTTTTCTACTTGTATGTTATCTAATATATTTAAAATGCTTTCTTTCATCTCTAACATACTCATAACATCTTGATTAATCATCAAAATAGCAAATTCATCACTCCCAATGCGGGCAACAATGTCATTATTATGCAATATTTTTTTTAACTTTTCTGAAATCATAACAATAATAGAGTCACCATAAAGATGACCATATGTATCATTGATAATTTTTAACCCGTTAATGTCAATCATGATAAGTCCTAAAGGATATTTTTCAAAATTAGATCCCAGATAGACTTTTTCTAAGTATCTCCGATTATATAGACCCGTTAGATAATCATGATTTTTCATATAGATGATTTGATTTTTCAGTTCAATAATCTCTGTTACATCCCTAGTATTAACGATTGCACCAATGATGTCTTGATTTTCATTAAAAAGCGGTTCGTAATTGGTTTCATAGTAACTCTTTTGCTCATATCCGATCTCTTCAATAACTTTTTTTGAATCCCCTAACAAAGCAACATCAAGACAAATTTTGATATCGTCCCAATCTAATAAATTTTTCATTCCATCCATCACATTCATACCTATTATTATTTTTTTGCCATATTTTTCTTCAATCAATTCCTTGTATGCCTTATTGAAAAATAAATATTGATAATTTTGATTGATACCATATGTATAAATATTTATGTTGCTATTTAAAATAATTGATATCGATGAATGGTCTTCAATTATTTTTCTAAGTCTTTTGTCATTTGTGAAACTTTGCATCTTGTAGCCTACTTATCTCTTCTTTGCATAGATGAGTTGATTAAACATTCAACTTCATTGCGTAAACTCATTATACGCTGATTATGAACATAACTATTTATATGGCCAATTATGTATTAAACACATAATTTGAATTCTTATTAATCAACAATTATTTCTAGTAAATAAAAAACCTTC
>JAFGTQ010000038.1 GCA_016934015.1 Acholeplasmataceae bacterium
TTGTTCAACTTTTAAAGGATGAATATAAAAAATAACGCTAAGTTAATTAGCGTTTATCTTAATTTGATTTTGAGCATCAAGAAATCTTGGTGCTTTTTATTATGTAATGATATAAGAAATATCATTTTTAAAGATTTGATTATTTATGAGAATCGTTTTTATTTTCTTCGATAATTAAATTAATTTTCTTTAATGATTTTTTATCGAGATCTTTCACATTAGATAGAAATTGGACAACAACTTCCTTTTGTTCGTTTTCAAAATTATCAAAATCGATATGAAGTTTATTTGAAGCTAAATCTCTTAAATGAATTAGTTGATTCAATTCTTCATCGTTTAATCGATAAGCTTTAACAATTTTATTAACCAATTTATCACTTAAATTTCGTTTCCCGCTTTCAATTGCAGATAAAAAAGATTGGGAAATATCGAGTTTAGATGCCATATCAATTAATCTTTCATCATTATGGTTTAGTCTAAGCTGTTTTAGATATTTAGATAGTGTTTGATTTGATTGCATAATATGTCTTCTCCAATCCAATTTTGTGAAACATGTAAATATCACATCTTTCATTCTAACTAAAAAACATCGATTATACAACAAAAATATAGACGTTGATTGAAGACACGATCTTGTTGTTGAGTATTAAAAAAAGATAATCTTCAAATCAATGAAAATCATCTTTTAATGATCAATTATTTAATCTTTTTTTATTAACAAATCCCTTTTTAAAATATGATTTAATACGTTTCATGAATTTAGTTTGATCATAAGATAAGATTGCTACTCTATAGACTGGAGATGCAATATATAAAAGGGCAATTAGACTTAAAAATGTTATGGATAATCCAATCATCGCTTCTAATGTCGTAATGCTTCCAGAAGCATAAGCAACGGGAGCAACAATCGGTGAAAAAAATGGTACAAAACTCATAATTTTTAAGAATCCATCACCATTTGCCATGGGTGCAAATATCGCAATATAAAATCCACCCAATAACATAAACATGAGTGGGCTCTGAAACTGTTGATAATCTTCTTGAGTGACAGCCATAGATGCAAACAGGGCAGCAATCACTAAATAGAATAAAGTTCCAATGAATACAAACAGTACCGCAACCAATAAAACACCACGCCAGTTTGGTAATACTTCAACAACATACGCTAATAAAGTTTGCCCATCCATACCTAGAGGAAGCCCGCTTTGTGCACTTGCTCCACCAATTAAAGATCCAATCAATGAATAGAACATGATAAGTCCACCTTGGATGATTACAAAACTGATTGCTGAAGCTATTTTTGATAAGAAATGAATTTGTGCTGGCACGCTCGCTATGATCGTCTCAATCGCTTTTGTCGATTTTTCTTCAATGATTTCAACACCAACAAATTGCGTTGCCATAGTAATCAGTAAAAAGAGCGGTAAAATAAAAATCGTTGATAAAGATGAAATCATCATCCCTGCTTCAGGATCTTCATAATCTGGAGCTTGTGGAAAATCATAGGTTAATGGAACGTAATTTTCAAACTCATAGCGTATCAATTGTAGTTCTACAATCGATAAAATCATTTGATTATAAGATGATTCTTTACTATAGATTAAGACACTGGGAGCTTCAGAACTACCGACGAACTCTAAAACGATTTCTAGATCACTCTCCAACCAAAATGAATCTTCATCAAATGTATCAATATCTTCTGTAATAAAGTAATCTTTTCCTTCAATGCCTTCATTCAAAATTAAAGATAAATCTGATGTTATCGGATATGGATAATCAGAAAGTACCCCAATATTTATTTCAGTTAATTCTTCATCTTGACCAAATAAGCCGATAATAGTTGGAATATTAATAATCGCGATTAATAAGATTGCAATCACAATATTTGAAATAATAAAAGCTTTTCGACCAATCCGTTTCATCAATCCATATTTTAATAAAAATTTAAACTTCTTCATGATGATTACCTACCTTTGCGATAAAAATTTCAGAAAGCGATGCCTCTTCGACATCATAGGTTTGGATATCATCTAAAGTCTTAATATAATTAAATACTTTGGTGGCTACCGAATCATCTTCAATTTTAACAATCATTTCATTCGCATTTTCAAGCACTTGATAAACGCCTTCAATGTTGCGTAAAACATCTGGATCAGCATTTCCAACAATGCGAATCTTTTTCTTACGAAATTCTTTTTTAATGTTTTTTAATTCACCCTCAATGATGGCTTTTCCTTTTTCTAAAACAATAATTTTCTCACAAAATGATTCAACATGATCGAGTTGATGTGATGAAAAAACCACCATTGAACCATTTTTTTGAAAATCTCTAATCACACTGACAAATAATTCTGTATTAATTGGATCTAGTCCAGAAAATGGTTCATCAAGAACTAATAATTTAGGATTATTGATAATAGCTGATATGAATTGAATTTTTTGTTGGTTGCCTTTTGAAAGTTCTTTAATCTTCTTATCTTTATAAGCGACAATATCAAATCTTTTTAACCAATAATCTAATCGTTCTAAAATCACTTTGGGTTCCATGTCTTTGAGTTGTCCAAAATATAACATCAATTCTTTCACGGTAATCCTAGTGAGTAAAGATCTTTCTTCAATCATATACCCAATTTCATTCACATTATGATAGCCAACTTTTTGGCCATTATAAAGAACGGTGCCTTCTGTTGGTTCAAGTAAACCCATAATCATTCGAAAGGTTGTAGTTTTACCAGCACCATTCGTTCCTAATAATCCAAAAATTTCACCAGGTTTAATGGTAAATGATAAATGATCGACGGCAACTAAATCGCCATACATCATTTTGGCATTCGTAATCTCTAACATTAAATTCACTCCTTCGTCGTTTCCATATCTATTGTATCAAAAATACAAAAAGATGCCATATGAAATTGACATCTTTTTTAAGGGAGAAATCGGTGATTATCTCTTATCAACTTGTAAATCGGTTATAAACTTCATAAATTCATCGAGAGAAACGGTTATTTGTTCAGCAGAACCATATGGACGATATGTTACGAGTCTTTCATCTCTTTCTTTATCACCTAAAACTAAACTAAATGGTACTTTTTCAGTCTGAACTTCACGAATCTTATATCCGAGTTTTTCTTCTCTAAGGTCACTTTCGACTCTAAACAAGTGTTTCTTTAATAGTTCATGAACTTCCATCACATAATCTTTGTGATGCATCACATTCACAGGCAACACTTTTACTTGAACCGGAGCTAACCAGAATGGGAATGCACCTTTATACTCTTCAATCAAATAAGCAACGAAACGTTCCATCGTCGAGACAATTCCACGATGAATAACTACAGGACGATAATCATTCTTTCCATCTTCGCCTACATAAGTTAAGTCAAAACGTTCTGGAAGTAAGAAATCCAATTGAATCGTTGAAAGTGTTTCTGCGTTTCCTAAAGCGGTTTTGACTTGAACATCAAGTTTTGGTCCATAGAAAGCTGCTTCACCAATGGCTTCAAAATATTCAACATCCAGTTCATCCATCGCTTCTTTAAGCATTTTTTCAGCTTTATTCCACATTTGATCATCTGGGAAATATTTTTCAGTATCCTTTGGATCCCGGTAGCTTAATCTAAATACATAATCGGTAATCTTGAAATCATCATAAACGGCGAGTAATAACGCCATGGTACGTTTAAATTCATCTTTAATTTGATCTGGTCGAACAAAGATGTGTGCATCATTTAGTGTCATTTCACGAACGCGTTGAAGTCCAGATAACGCACCACTCTTTTCATAGCGATGCATCATTCCAAGTTCAGCAATTCTTAAAGGGAGTTCGCGATAGCTATGGACATCATTTTTATAAATGAGCATATGGTGAGGACAATTCATAGGTCTAATGACTAACATTTCGCCATCACCCATGTCCATGGGTGGAAACATCGAATCTTGATAATGATCCCAGTGCCCAGATGTCTTATATAAATCGACATTCGCTAAAATCGGAGTATAAACATGGAAATAGCCTAAACTAATTTCTAAATCGGTAATATATCTTTCGATAACCCGACGAACGGTAGCTCCTTTATGAAGCCAGAAAGGTAGCCCAGCACCGGCTTCTTTTGTGAGCATAAATAAATTTAACTCTTTACCAATCTTGCGGTGATCTCTTTGTTTTCTTTCTTCTAAAAGATTTAAGTGTGCCTCTAAATCTTTTTTATTTAAGAAACTTGTACCATAAATACGGACAAGCATTTTATTGTCAGAACTACCCCGCCAATAAGCGCCTGCTAAATTCAATAATTTGAAATGCTTTAAATAACCGGTATTCTCTAAATGTCCCCCACGGCATAAATCAGTAAATTCACCTTGTGAGTAAACTGATAAAACATCATCTTTATGCTCTTCAATGAGTTCCAATTTGTAAGGATCATCTTTAAATAAAGCTTTAATCTCTTGATAATTTAATTCTTTACGAACAATCGGATATCTTTCTTCAGCCAATTTGAGCATTTCTTTTTCAATTTTTTCTAAATCGGCATCTGTCACTTTATCCTCATAGAAATCTACATCATAATAGAAACCTTCTTCAATCGCAGGTCCAACACCAAAATTAGCTTTTGGATATAATCTCTTAATCGCTTGCGCCATGAGATGTGCGGTACTATGATTGACAACATCTAAAATACGTGGATCCTTTTCAGTCAATATTTCGATCATCCCATCATGATGAAGTGGTCTTGATAACTCTACATATTCACCATCAAAAACTGCAGCTAAAGCCTTTTTAGCCAGACTCATTGAAATGCCTTCAGCAATCATTTTTGGTGTAATGCCCACTTCATATTGTTTTTCGCTACCATCTGGAAATTTAATTAAAATCATAACTTTCACCCTTTCTAAATAAAAAAGTCCTTAGAAAAATCTAAGGACGAAAATTTCGCGGTACCACCTTAGTTCTAGGGTTTCCTAGCACTCAAATCATCTTTAACGGAAATGACCCGGATGTTTTTTAATCATCACTCAGAGGGAGTAACATCAATCGTTTGCAGCTTTCACCATCCTGCATCGCTAACTGTTGATTTAGTCTTGGCCTCATCATCGTATTGTCTATATTATAGCACTTTCTTTTTCTTTTACAAGTGATTTATTAACCTTTATATTGGTCTTGACTCATCTTGACTGGCGTCATTAAATCTTTAATTCTTTGAAGGAGACGTGCAGCTTTCACTCGACTCGTTTCATCACGATTTAAGGTTAACGCTTCAACCAGTTGAAGATAATCAAAATTTGAAGTCATAAACACAGGAAGCTTCGCAGATAAACGATATTGTAGAATCGGAACTAAAACTTCATCTCTGAACCATGATGTCATATTTTCTCCGCCAATATCATCCATCATGAGAACATCGGCTTGTTTTAATTGATTAATGCGTTCTTCAAGGTTTCCTTCATTCATACCTTGACGAATTGATCTGACCAAATCTGGCATGTAAACAAATAAAACCATAATATTTTTTTCTGCAAGTTCTTGGGCAATTGCACTAATTAAATAGCTCTTCCCTGTACTATATTTACCGTACAAATATAAACCTTTTTCATAATGATCTTTCTTATAATTTTCCAAAAAATAATGCGCATGATCATAAGCAACTTGCCGTTCGTCATTAAACGTATCAAAAAGCGCGAGACTTGCATCTTGAATGTAGATTTCGCTATCATAAAATTTTAGATGTCTCTTAATTTTTTCACGTTTAATCTCTTCAGCTTTTTCCTTCGTTGGCTGATAGATGATCTCAATATATGGTTCAGTCTTTAAAACCGGCTGATAACCATCCTTATTGGGTGATTCATCGCGATCTAAGAGGTAGCGGTACACCTTAAAAAGGTCGAGATCAGAGATATTTAAATGTCTGGTTTCTGGATCTTTTTTGATGATTTTACGCATCTCTTCTAGAGTTGTCATCATATTATCCCTCCATATTTGCTAAATCTTTAATATAATCATCGAGCCAATCCGGTTCACTCTTATTTGGAGTAGCAGGTTTCTTTTCCCATTTGGTTTCTAAATCTGTGGCGTAATTAATCGCATCTTCTGTTGTTTGTACACCTTTATTTAACCAATCGTGTAATACCTTTTCTAAATAATTAATGTTAGGTAAAACACCATCTTTATTTTTTAGTACAAGCATCAAAATAACGTTAATAATGCCAGGTTCTACATGATTTCTTTCTAAAAGTGTGGTGGCTGTCTGAAGTGCAATGCCTTGTTGATTAGTTTTCGCATATTTTTGGATAATCACTTGCGGAGCCACTTGATCCATGAGCGTTGTTTTAGGTAAATCTTTTTGAGCAATCGATAACATTTGATGTTTCGATTCATAATATTGTTTCGCTTTTAAATTGAGTTGAGAAAAATTGATATTTTGTTTTGACTTTGATGCCATTTCATAAATTTGAACCATATCTGAAACATCAAATTGATAAACAAAAGCAATCTTAGTGATAATATCTTTAAATCGTTCACTTAAAAGTTGTGTATTTTTAAGTCTTTCAGGTACTCCTTCAACAAAATTTTCATAGTTAAATTTATAGTTGATATGACTTCCGCCATTTTGTTGTCTACCTTGAAGTGGATAATCAATGGTGAGTAAGTTACTACTCTTAAATTCATAGAGCGCATCAAACGATTTCGTAATGTTATCATACCCTTCCTTCTCAGGAAGTTCCATTTTGAAAAGTGAAGTGACAAAATTTAAGTTTTTCTCACCAATTTCGCTTTGAAGGTATGCGCCAAACACGGTATCCATCAAAAATTGTTTCGCTGTAAGTGGTGCTTTCATGAAATAAATAAAATGATCCTCTTTTTTATAGACTTCAATTAAATTCAGAGCTTCCAATTTTTGACGAACTTTCAAATATTCTGATTGTCTAATATTGAGTAAATCAAAGAGTTCATTATGACTATATGTATCTCTTTTGGTCTTATTGAGAAGCTGATAAAAGGTCGTATAGAGAGCATGTGCATCAAGACCTAACAAAGGTTGATATAAAAGAGCTAAAACTTTAAAGTCTTGCGCCGATAAATCGGAAGAACTATGAAGTTGGAATAGACTGCTGTTTTTCATGTTTTAATCCCTCAATAAAATGATCAATTTCTAAATAAAGATCTTTTATTTCTTTCCGATTATCTAAAATAGTATGCGCATAAAGCTTTTTATCATCAATTGGCATTTGACTATTGATTTTCGTGATGGCTTCTTCTTGCAAAATCTCATCTCTAATCATTAGTCTTTTCACCTGCGTTTCAAAATCCACGTAAACCAATACAATATGATCACAATATTTCATATAATCCGCTTCAATTAAAAGCGGCATATCAATGACAACAAATGGAAATCTTTCCATGATTTCTTTTTGTTTTTCGATCTCCTCAAAAACATATGGATGAACGATGTCATTTAATTCTTTTCTTTTCATAGAATCATGAAA
>JAFGTQ010000001.1 GCA_016934015.1 Acholeplasmataceae bacterium
ATGATTTTACCAGCAGCATCTTTTACATCAGCGTCTTCTGCAACAATTTGAACAGAATTTCCTGGACCTACACCATATGCAGGGCGACCAGAAGAATAAGCTGCCTTAACCATGGCACCACCACCAGTAGCCAATACAACATCAACTTGGTGCATAAGTTCATTGGTCAATTCAATCGATGGTTCTTCAATAATTTGAATTAAATCAAGCGGGGCACCCACTTTTTTTAAACCATCGCGCATAAAATCTACAGCCATTTTGGATGAACGTTTTGCCTTAGGATGTGGTGCAAAAATTACAGCATTACGACCTTTTAAAATAGCTACAGCATTTGATGCTGGAGTTGCTGTTGGATTTGTTACAGGCGTTAATGCTCCGACAACACCTACAGGTTTTGCGTATTTTTTTATTTTTTTTACTTCATCAATTTCAATCAAACCTACAGACTTTGCATCTTTAATATCCTTCAAGATACCTAACACTTTATTTTTATGTTTTGAAATTTTATCCATAACATTGCCCATACCTGTGTCTTCAACAGCGGCTTCAGCAAGCATCTTAATATTTTCATCGTTGTACACTTCCCAACCGATGGCTAAACATACAAGATCAATTTGTTCTTGCGTGTAATTTTCTATTTGTTTTTGAGCAATTCTTGCTCTATTGATATAGTTTGATATGATTTTTACAGCATCTTCCATATTAATACCTCCTTTATAAGAAAAGATTTAAAGCATTCATGAACCAAAGTAAAATTGCAATGAATACTAGACTAATAAACGCTGCGATAAATAAATCTCTAAATAGTTTTTTCTTATCGACATACTCAGGTGAACTTGCGAGTGCAAGTGCTCCCATTGTTGAAAGTGGACTTACTGTGACGATATGTGAAGCAACAGCGATTGTAATAGTTAAAATTGCAGGTGAAACAACATTTCCAAGCTCATTTGAAAGATTTACTGTTGTTGGAATTAACGTCGGCATGACAACACCAACAGCTGAACTAAAAATTGACATGACCCCTGCTAACACGCCTAAGATTGGAACGGCAGTGTATTCGTTCATTAAACTTGCTAAAAATGTGGTTAACAAATCGACTCCACCGAGTTCATCAGCAACTGAAATTAGAACGGCAGTTCCACAAATTAACAATATAGTTGACCAAGGGACACTTAAAATTGCTAGATTTTGATCAGCAGCTTTAAATAAAAGTAGAATAGCTGATAAAGCAAACGCAGCAAATCCCACATTAACGCCACCAACCATGACCCATACCACTAAAATTAAAATTGTGATAAGAGTAACGACTTGAATTTTGTCAAGTTTCGAAACTTTCTTGATTTCGATTCTTTCACCTTTAAGTTTTAGTCCGCCTAAAACGATAAAAGTGAGTCCGGAAAATAAAGTCATAGCTAGAACATTATTAAAATAAATGTGAAATCCTAAATCTCCAACACCAGTTGATTTTGCAAGTTCAAGCGCAACAATCCCATTGGGAGCAAGCGGAGATAGTCCACCAGCAATAGATCCAAGAATGATTAAAATACTCATCAATAAAATGGAAATGTTCGCTTGAAAAGCAATGATTAATCCGATAGGTAGTAACAACGCTGAGGTTGATATGTTACCTGGTCCCAAAGAAGCTATAATGACAGCTAAGAAATAAAAAATAATTGGGATTAAAACTTTCTTACCACCACTATGATATATCACTGTATTTGATATTTTTTCTAGTGTTCCATTGAGTTTAGCAATACCAAAGAGAAGTGTGATACCAAAAGTGGTGAAAAAGAGTTTAAGAGGCCAATATCCAATGATTTGATCCATGGGTATACCGCCTAAATAGAAACCGATAAATAGTGAAAAAACTAATGCGATAAGCCCTACATTGATGTTTTTCCAAAAGCCTATGGCAATGGCAACAACAATGGCGATTAAAGAAATATATGCAATCATGGATCAATAAACTCCTTTGGCACTATTTGTGAAAACTTTTCTTCTCAATATCACGAACTGCAGTCCGTGCTTTTTCAATATTACGTGCACGCCAGTCTTCTAAGTTTTGAGTAAAACCGGTATTTAAAAATGTTTTTGCCATTTCGACACCCATGATTGGAGCAATAACCCACCCACCCATGCATAACACATTGGCATCATTAATTGCACGACATTTTTCAGCGGCATATACAGATTCACATGCTGCGGCATGAACACCTTCGTGTTTGTTTGCAACAATCGACATTCCCATGCCTGTTCCACAAATCAAAATTCCACGATCAAATTCTTTATTTTGTAATCTTTTTGCACCATTCTCAGCTACTTCAAAGAATGGAAGTGGTGCATTTTCATCTGTTGTACCAACATCTGTTACATCATAATTATTTTCAATTAAATAAGCTTTTACAGCTTCTTTTAGAGAAAAACCTGATTTGTCTGAACCAATAAATAATTTTTCCATAAATTTTTCTCCTTTAATTATTCTTTTCTTGCGATAACACGTTTGCAAGCTTCAACGATATTTTTAGCTTTTAAACCAAATTTTTCCATTAAGAAATCTTTTTTACCAACTTCTCCAAAATGATCCATAACTCCAACACGTTCCATCACTGTTGGATAATTTTCAACTAACACTTCAGCAACTGCACTACCTAAACCGTTAATAATATTATGATTTTCTGCAGTCACAACAGCTCTTGTCTTTTTAGCTTCTTTGATAATTGCTTCTTTATCAATTGGCTTAATCGTGTGAATATTTATAACACTTGCTGAAATACCTTGTTCAGCTAATATTTTTTGAGCATCTAGAGCTTCTTTAACCATAATGCCAGTTGCAAAAATTGAAACATCGTGACCTTCAATAATCGGTGTAGCTTTTCCAAGTTCAAAATTTTGATCATCTGCAAAAATCGGATCAAATTCTTGACGTAATAAACGAATATAAACAGGTCCATTATGTTCAATAATTTGAGGGAACATAGCAGCAAGTTGAACGCCATCAACAGGTTCAAAGACTGTCATGGTTGGTAAATTGCGCATTAATCCTACATCCTCTAATGACATATGTGTTCCACCATTGAGTTGGGCCATAATGCCTGGATCAGAACCAACCATCTTAACATTAAGTTGTGCGTATGCAACAGATAAAGTTACTTGGTCAAATACACGGCGTGTTGCAAATGGTGTGAATGTATGCGTAAAAGGAATTTTACCCATGTTTGCTAATCCTGAAGCGACACCAATCATGTTTGCTTCAGCGACACCAACATTGATGGCACGATTCGGATATTTTTCAAAAAATGGTGTGGTCTTAGAAGCTTTCATTAAATCAGCTTCCACAATCACTAAATTTTCATATTTTTCGGCATATTTTAATAGTAAATCAACATAAATATCTCTTAATTGTCTATTTCTGAGTTCCATAGGATTAACCTAACCTTTCAATAGCTTTTTCAGCCATTTCTTTTGTTACTGGTAAATTATGTGATCCAACAGTTCCTTCACAGAAGTCGGCACCTTTACCCTTAATCGTGTTACAGATAATCATGGATGGTTTTCCTTTTGTTTCTTTCGCTTTATTAATCGCATCAATAATTGCTAAGACATCATGACCATCAATGACTTGGACATGCCAATTAAATGCTTCCCATTTTTTATCGAGTGGACTAACTTCGTTAATATTATGAACAGCGCCATCAATTTGCATCTTATTATAATCTGTGAATGCAATTAAATGATCAAGTTTACGGTTACCTGCAAACATCGCAGCTTCCCAAATTTGGCCTTCCTGAGATTCACCATCACCTATTATGGCATATACTTTAAAAGGTGATTGATCTATCTGAGCAGCAGTAGCCATACCAACAGCTGCAGAGAATCCTTGACCTAAAGATCCTGTAGTCATATCAACACCAACCGTTTTATTTTTATCAGTATGCGATGGTAAATCTGTATTTGGTTGGTTAAGTGTGTCTAGTAGTTCAATTGGAAAATACCCTTTTGATGCAAGAGTTGCATATACTGCTGGACCACCATGGCCTTTTGATAATACAAAACGATCGCGATTTGGCATTTTTGGGTTTTTAGGATCAACATTCATTTGATCATAATAAAGAACAGTAAGTATATCAACGATTGATAAACTACCACCTACATGTCCTACACCAAGTGTTGCGATACTTTGAAGAGTTAATTTTCTAATCTCTTTTGCTTTTTCTTCTAAAAATTGTCTTTTATTCATTTTATCCTCCTAATATTTGACGATTTCTAATGATAGAAAGTCTGCTAATATACTTAATTCTACACTGACATCTCCATATAAAACAGCGAAATGCGGCTCCCAACCCTCTTTAATCATACTTGTAATCATCTGTTTTACAGGGTTTGAAACTTTTACAACCATTGATGTTCCTAAAAATTGTTTAGGCTTATCCAATATTTCACCTTGCGCAATAAAAAATCTAAATGATCCATCGGGTTTTCTACCAATTCTAAAGATCGTTGCTTTTTCACTTGGTCTAAGTCCAAATTCCATTGTCGGCCCAATCTTACGATTTGGATGAACTCCAGTTAATGCGCCAGTATCGACTCTAGCGAGTGAACAAGCTGATGTGCCACAATGCCAGAAAGTAATGGTATTCTCATCTTCATCAAGTGATACAGGATCTCCAAGATATGTCGGTGTTTGTGTGAGTTGTTGTCCAATATACATGGATAAAGCTCCGTATGCATCAGTTTCACATGCAGCTGCGATATTTTGATCATTTAGCATCCCCAAGACACCACACACAGGGGTTCCATAATCTGTGAAGAAATCAGGCCAACAGCGAGATGCGATGGCATGAATATTGTTTTTTTCAATGTAATCTTTATAAGCCTTGTATAATTTAACAAAATCTTGTCTATTTTTGGTAGGTGTTTCATCAAGTTTCTTCATTTTTTGATGAGCTTCATCATTTTCTTTTTGTGCAGAAGATAAATCCATATTTTTGGCAATGTTTGTGAGTTCTCTTGACTCAATTGCTAAGAGGTTAACACCAAATACGGATGCCATTTCTAAATCAAGTGCACGTCCAAATCCAAAGCCTTGAGGTGTGTGACCAATCATTAACAAATTCACATCTTTTAATTGATGTTTTAGTTTAGCTGCGGCAATGACTTGCTTTAATTTGGTTTGAATTTCTGTTTCTTGTGGAAAACCATACATATATTGCAGTGGCATTGTTTTCATTGCTTTATATGCATAACCAGCAGAGAATGCACCTGTTAAAGAATTTAAACGTAATCTACCACCATCAATGACGGGTTCTCTTAATGTCCAAAGAAGTACTGGTGAATCAAAAGTTTTAAAAACTTCAGTCGCAAAAGCAGAATTTGCAAATGTGACATTTTGTAAAATAATAAGATCAGGATTTTTGTCTTTCAAAAATGTTTTTAGTAAATCCAAAGATAACAACATTTCACTTGGAACAATTGCATCTTTTTCAATCGATGTAATCAATTCAATGGAATCTTTAAATGCTTTTTCTGCAGATTCTAAATGGAATGTGGGTACGCCAATGGGGACGTACAATATTTCAAAATTTTTCATATTTCCTCCTATCGATTAAATTGTTTGGTTAATTAGAATATACTCTTTTGCTCTTTCTAACTAAACAAAAAATTTAATCAACAACAGTGAGGTGCTACTCAATCAAGTAGCACCTTGTTGATGATTGTGTTTTACTTACTTATTAAGGAGCAACATTCTTTAATGCTGTTTCTAAATCTGCAAGTAATTGTGCAGCAGTCTTCGTTTGTGCTGGGTTTGCAAGATCTTCAACGAATTGGTTGATGATTGGATACATACCAGGAATCATAACTTGATCTAACCAGTCTTGAACATATTTTTGGTCAGTTGCAGCAATTTCACTTAAGAATACATCGTATTGTGCTTGGAAATTACCATATTCAACTTCAGCACCTAATCTTGGAGTAAGATAAGGAACACCACCAGTATATGCGTCGTGTTGTTCAGCTTCTGCCATCCATTCAATAAAATTCTTAGCTGCTTTTTCAGCACCACTGTTTGCAAATGCTGCAAGTGATTTACCACCAAGAATTGTTGCGCGGTTTGTTCCTTGAGGCATTGGAACTACTGTCCAGTTAAATGTAAGATTTTGATATCCAGAAACGTTCCAGTTACCCGACATATGGAATCCATAAGAACCAGTTCTAAATAAATTAGCTGAATTCTTTGTAACATATGTTTGATCGCCTAAGAAACCTTCTTCATAGAATCTCATCATCATTTCAGCAACTTCCACAGCTTGTGTTGATTTAAGATTGCTTGTAGTATATGGAGTATCCCATAGTTCAATACCATGTTGATAGAATAATGGCATTGTACGATGTCCTTGGTGATCAAATACACCAGGAGCTACAACATCATCTTGTCCTTTGAGCTTATTCATTTCAGTTTCAAATTCAGCCCAAGTCCATACATCATTAACAGTTGGAAGATTTACACCATATTTTGATGTCAAATCAGTGTTAACGAATAAACCATTTGCAGTAATGTCCATTGGTAATGAAATAACATCGCCATCTTCATTAAAGAACAAGTTCGTGAATCCTGAGTCATCATAAACACCATCAAGACTTAAAATTTGTTCTTTGAAGTTGTTTAAGTGTCCTTCAGTAACACGTGCTAACGCAGGTGCTTCGCCACCAGTAATCATTGTTGCTAAACGAGTTTCATAGTCATTGTAAGGAATACTTACTAATTCAACTGTGACACCAGTTTCTTCAAAATATTGGTCAAGTAATTCTTGCATTACTTCACCTTCAGTGCCATCGCTCCACCATAACATTTGGAGTTCAGTCACTTTTTCTTGACAGCCAAATAGTACAAATACTAATGCGACTGCAAAGAGTAAGCCTAATACTTTTTTCATATTTTCCTCCTATTTTTTTATAAAATATCTGTGAAATTCACAGTTTTTACCCTTTCATGCCAGATTCCACGGTTCCTTGAACAAATTGTTTTTGGAAGATAATGAAGATAATCAACATGGGAATCATCGATACTGCTGATATGGCGAGGACAGAAGTATAGTCTGTTCCAAATTCGCCCGTTAAGTTTGCAATTGCAAGTTGCAATGTATATTTTTTGGGATTGCTGATTGCAATTAATGGCCAAACATAGTCGTTCCATCGCCACATGAATGAGAATATAGCTAGTGTGGCAATTGCTGGTTTAGCGTTAGGCAAGATAATGCTATAAAATATTCTCCATTCAGAGGCTCCATCAATTCTTGCAGATTGAATAATTTCATCAGGAATGGTTAGTAAATATTGACGCATCAGAAAGATTCCAGTTGGCGTTGCTGCAGGTGGAATAATTAATGCCCATAACGAATTATAAAGACCAAAAGTTTTTAAAACTTGGAATATTGGCACCATAATAATTTCAAGAGGTAACATAATGGTTGATAAGATAATCAACATGATGACTGTATCACCTTTAAACTTGAATTTAGCTAATGCATAACCAGACATTGAGTTAATAACAACAGCTAAGATCGTTGATGTAATCGCCACAATAAATGAATTAAAGATATATCTTGCAAAATCACCACGTGATAATGCATTTGTGTAATTAAGCAGCGTCCAATTTCTTGGAAAGAAGGTTGGATACTGTGAGAATAATTCATTCATTGGTTTAAATGAAGAAGCAATAATATAAATGACTGGAACTAAGAATATAATGACTAAAACTCCAGCAATCGTGTGAATCATTAGAGTATTCTTTTTCATTTATTTTCACCTCGCTTTGAGGAGAAGAAGTTGAATGCTGTAAATGCAGTAACGATGAGTAACATAATAACAGACATTGCACTAGCTAAGCCAACGTTATATTTTTGGAAAGCCGTCTCATAAATATGCTGAACAGTAAATTCTGTAGCATCAAATGGTCCACCACCAGTTAATGTGACAACGAGTGGATAAATCTTAAAGACTTCCATGGTAACTAAGATAAAGACCATAAGTCTAGCTGCTTTTAAAGATGGATAAGTAATAAAGAAGAATTTTTGAACTTTGTTTGCTCCATCCATTTCAGCAGCTTCATATAGTGACTCAGGAATTGATAGTAATGCTGCAACGAAAATGATCATGTAATAACCCGTTCTTGACCATATCATCGCAAACACGACAGACCACCATGCGAATGTTGGATTAATGAGTGTTTCAATGGGATTGATGCCAAATGCTTTGAGCGTAACATTAAACAATCCAAAATCTTGACTCAAAATCCATTGCCATATAATCCCAACAACAACTGCCGATATCATGACTGGCCAATAATAGATAGATCTAAAGAATCCTTTTGCCTTAAGTGGTTGAACTAACAATGTTGCGATTAATAATGAAGTCGTAAATAATAATGGGACTGTTACGGCTACTAACTTAATTGTGTTCCACATTGCGGCTTTAAATTCATCATTAGTCAATAAGTTTTTATAATTTTCAAATCCGATGAAATCGGGAGTACCGAACGTGAATAAAGACATATCGGTGAATGAATAATAAATACCAATAAGGGCTGGTAATATGATAAAAATTGAAAAGATGAGAATATTTGGGGCTAAAAATAGATAGGGGACGATACGTTGTTTTAGTAAATATGTCCGATAAGATTGCTTTTTAGTCGTCATATTACGCTCCTTCATACATGATATTTTCGAGTAATATCTTCAAATAGTTTTGCAAAATTTGAATCCTTACGATAGAAGACAGGTGGATATCCAATGGGACATAAAATAGTTACTGTTTGACCACCTTGGTATGACTCTCCACTCCATAAATGAATCCATTCATCTTGGGGTAGATATAATTCTTGAGCTCTTTGATTCGGTTGAACAACAGGTTTTATATAGATATCTGGTCCAAAAAGATATTCATATTGAAGATCATATGTCTTTTCATCATTTTCATAATGCATGAATAAAGGTCTTTGAACAGGATATCCTTTGAGGATTGCATCATCATATAGATAATGAATGTAAGGCTTTAAATCGACACGAATACTGGTCATTCTAGCCATTAATTGAAGGGTATCATCATCGTTATAAAACTGAAAATTTTGTGCAGGACGATTTCCCTCATGTGTACGCATATATGAAGTAAATACATTCATTTCTAACCAACGATCAAACAATTCTTTTGTTCGAATATTGCCGTGTAAACTTGTGTATCCACCAATATCGCTATGTGTAAATGGATTTCCAATGATTCCGGTTGATAGTGCGGATGGTATGACAGAAGCAATCCCATCGTGAGTTTCCCAATTAACACTTTGATCTCCAGCCCATAGGGATGTTGCATAATGTTGTGAGCCATGAGCTCCAGCACGCATGAAGTAGAAAACTTCTCCAAGTTTATTAGATTCTTTAACAGCTTCATAATTACATTTTGCCCATAAAACTGGCCATTCATTGTGCATCAGTTTCGCGTCTATCCCATTATGAAGAACACAATCAACAGGAAGATATTCTCCAAAATCAGCCATCCAACCTTTAATACCTAAATCAATTAAATTAGTTTTGATAACATTTTTATACCAATCAAATGCTTTAGGATTGGTTAAATCAACAATACCACAATAGAATTCACCGAAGTCTTCTTTATAAACTTCACCGGTTTTAGTGAGTGCGAGATAATTGTGAGATTTTGCTTCATTAAATAAAGATTCATTTTCTAATAAAAATGGACATATGTAAGTTAAGAAAGCTACATTTTCTTTTCCTAACTTTTTAATTTCTTCTTTTAAATTGGGATAAATAGTTTCATTTAATTTCCAATTCCAATAAAGTCGTTTTCCAAAAGAAGTATAATTATGTCCAGCCCAATCCTGAGCCCAAATGCCTGAAACTTTAACACCGGCAGCTTGAGATTGTTTTAAATATGTTAATACTTGTTCTAATCCACCTTGGACACCGATAACCATGCCATCTAAAAGATATTCTGGAAGTCGAGGTGGTCTTTTCGTGTAGTCTGTAAGATCAGTCACTAAATCTAGATAGTTATCTTTAAAATTAAGAATTAATTGTCTGGGTGTTTCCCAAAAGAATAGTTCATGAAAATTGTCATGTTTAAAATTAAAATCTGCATAAGCAAATGAATCAACATGAAGCCAGTATTTACGTGTTGAAACGAAAGTTGGTTCTGGGTAATAAGTTGTATAGTAATCTCCACCCGCTTTATCATTTAAATCAGCATAGAAAGTTGTTAAAGATTTTTTATCACGACCTACGCCAGGTTCCGAAGTCCAAAGTGGAAAATTTCTCTTTCTTAAGTTGAAATAAGAAGCTTGTTCACCACAACCATAGATTTTTTCATCTTTAGTCGCGAAAATCCGCATCCAAAATCGATTAAAAGGTTGACTTGAATTAAAGTTGATTATTAAACGACCATCTGATTCGATACAATCCAATGTAAGTTCAATTTCCTGATTAAAAAATATGACCTGATGTTGATTTATTTTATATGATACAAGTGGAATTCTTGATTCAATATAATCATCAAATTGATAATTACCACGATAAGATTCAATAATTTCAGTCCCAAAACCTAAAAAGAAAGCAGGTTTATCTTTTGTATGTTTAATAATGATTTGATTTTTGTAACGAATTTCAATACCGTCCTGTATTGTATTAAAAGTAATCATGATAACCTCTTTTTAGTAGTTAATTTCTATGTTATTTCCGACTAGTCCTGCGTGAGCGCCTAGATCAATAAATTTTTGATGTTCTTGATGAACGAGAATCCATTTGTTTGTTTTAAACAACAAAATATCTTCATTTTGATGGATTTTTTTGTTTGAGATAAACTTCATATTTGTTCCGAAAGGAAGTAATACACCACATTTGAATCCTTCATCACTTACTTTACATGGCGAGAAGTGAAGTGTTTGTGGGAAAATCTCAATAACCGAATGATTTGGGATATAAAAGATTTCAACCTGATCACTTAAAAATTGAGAATTTTTTATATCCTCGACTCGACCTAACATTAAAACTAAAGGTGTTAGAGCAATATTGATTTCGGAAGATTTATGATATTCCAATGCATTAAGTTTAGAGTTATTACCATTAACATAACCATATTCGACAGGCAAATCTCCAAAAACATTTGAAATGGCTGTATGAGACTTGATGTTTACTTCTAGATTTGGGTCATGAGCAACATAATTGTTATCAGTTTTAGGGATAATAGTATGACTTTCTAAATATTTAAAAATGTCTTGAAAATCATCTGGATTTAGCACTTTTCCATAACGGGAAAACCTAGAATCCTGGATAGATAATATTTTGTAGTTAGGGTTTTTTTCTTGTAGTTGACTAATCATCATTTTTCACCTGTACAATGTAAACGCTTTCTTCGTTTTTTAAAAAAATAGAGGCAAACACAAGTTGTCTCTTATATAATGAGAGTTAAAAATTTAAAAAATTGATTTTTTAATGAATTCTCAAAGGTCTCTTCTCTACGATTAAATTGGAATAAATTACTAATATGTTTATATCTTATCATTACAAACCCGTAATTTCAAGGCTAAAATCATATTTTTATATGCAAATATATATCTTTTTGACATATTTATTTAGTATTAATCATAATTTTACAAATATAACATTTTCTTATTTTTGGACTACCTCTAGATATTCTTCAAATCAAACGACAATCTATCGGTATGCTTGATGAATAGTACTAACTTTGATTGCAATTTCAATATTATTAAATTACTTCAAAATTGTCATTGTTTTAAGTATCACTTTGTTTTAAAATATATATGTTAGACTAAAAGCATAGAATTAAATTAAGACTTAAAAATTAGAGGTGTATCATGAGTCCATTAACTAAAATGAATCAATCAAATTTAGAATATATCGAATCGCTTTTAGACAAAGCTCTTGACGCTGAACAAAAAAATACTGATGAAGCATTAAAGCTAGCAACTGATGCGCTCGAACTTTCAAGAAAATATTCTTTCAAAAAGCAAGAGGCTAGAAGTCACGTGCGTATTGGTAGATGTCATTGGATCAATGGTAACTATAATGAAGCTATTGAATTTTTAAGTGAAGGTTTAGCAATTACAGATAATATTAATGATTCTTATGCAAAAGCTGATGCTTTGATTGGACTTGGGAATGTTTACGTTACGATTGGACTACTTGACCAAGCAATCACTCATTATAATAACTCACTATCAATCGTCCAAAATCATGGATATGGTGAATTAGAGTCTAAAATTTTCAATAATATCGGTACACTCCATGAGGATCTAAAAAATTATCCTTTAGCATTAGAGTTTTATCAAAAAAGTTTAGATAAAACTATTGAAATGGCTGATGGCTATGGTACGTCCATTGCGAATTTAAATATTGGGAATGTCTATTTTAGTTTAAATGAGTTAGATAAATCTGAAAAATACATACTTGATGCTATTCAATATGGCAAGGAAAATCAAAGAACACTTTTACTTGCCCATAGTTACTATTCACTTGGAAAGCTTTATAAAGAAAGAAAAGATTTCAAACACAGTATTGAATATTTGAGACTTGGCATTGAAAAAGCAATCGAAAGTAAAGACTCATACATATTATTTAGAATTTATATTGAACATGCCTCAACATGTGATTTAGTGAATAACCGTGATAATGCAGAAAAATATTTAAATAAAGCTTTGGAATTATCAAAGCAAATCGGAATGGATGAATTGATGCCTCGTATTCACGAAAGCATGGCTCAATTTTATGAAAAAAATAATCAACATGATTTAGCCTACAAACATTATCAAGCTTTTCTCGAAGCGAGTAAAGTTGTTGAAGAAAATCGACGTATCGAACGGATAAAAAGTGTCGAATATCAATCGAAGCTAACCGCATCACTCGAAGAAACGAAAATATATCGCCAATTATCAAATGAACTTAGAAGAAGTTACCAACAAATGCACGTCTTAAGTAACATTGGACAAGCGATGACATCGACACATGAGTTGTCTGATATTTTTGAACAACTTTATGAAAATGTCAATCTATTGATGAATGCCGAGAGTTTGGGGGTTGGATTATATGTTCCCGAAGCCAACGCATTACGATTTGATCTTTTTATTGAAAAGGGTCAAGCATTAGATCCATTTGATTTATCTTTAGATAACAAGAAAAGTTGGAGTGTTTTTAGCTTTTTAAATCGACAAACAATTAAGATTAATGACATTGAAAAAGAATATCAAAAATATATTGAAGGGTTTGCTGCAACTCGTGGGAATTTAAATTATTCAGCAATGTATGCTCCATTAACGGTTGAAGGTGAAGTCATTGGTGTATTTAGCATTCAAGCTAAGGAAAAAAATGCTTATTCAGACAATGATAAAGACTTATTACAAACATTAGCATCTTATCTTGCGATTGCCATAAGAAATATCATGAAAACCGCTGAACTTGCAAAATTAAATGACAAGCTAAAGATTTTATCTGAAAGAGATGGATTAACAGGTGTTGCCAATCGAAGACTTTATGATGAAATGTTTCCAAAAATGTGGAATAGTTGCATCGATTTAGATTGCCCATTAACTTTAATGATTGTGGATATTGATAATTTTAAAGATTTCAATGATCATTACGGTCATATGACAGGTGATGAGGTGATAAAAAAGGTTGCTTCATTATTATCTGATGGAAGAAGAGATGAAGAAGATTTTGTGGCACGCTATGGTGGAGATGAATTTATTGTGCTACTTCCAAAATGTGATCTAGATGAAGCAAATAACTTAGCAAAAAAACTTCAACAGGATCTACATTTCATTAATGAGAATTTAAATATTAAAAAAGAAGTTACAATTTCAATAGGTATTGCAACTACGAAACCTAACTCTCATCGAGCAATTGATAATTTTGTGAGCCTAGCAGATTTGCAACTTTATGCAAGTAAAGAAAATGGAAAGAATAAGATTTCATCAACTACTTACAAATAATTGAAACTTGTTTAAAATTTATAAAAGCATTTATGAATTTAAAGAACCCATCGTATAAAGATGGGTTTTTATTTGAAAGCATTCATAGAGTTGAGATAATTTGTCATGGTATAATATAGTAAATTTAGATAAGGATGGTTATAGATGAACAATCTATTTCGAGTAAATGCATTTACTTATGAAAATAAAGGCGGAAATAAAGCTGGTGTCTATATTGATGCCGATTTCTTATCTAAAGAAGAAATGCAGTTAATAGCATATGATTTAGGATATAGTGAGACAGCGTTTGTAATGAAGAGCAGCACTGCAGATTTCAAGGTTCGATTTTTTACACCATTAAATGAAGTCGATTTATGTGGGCATGCGACGATTGCTACATTCCATGTTTTAAAAACTTTAGGAATGGTTCATACTGGATTTTACACACAAGAAACAAAAGCGGGTATTTTGAAATTGAACATCTTAGAAGATATAATCTATATGCAACAAAAACTACCAATTTACGACCGATTTATTGATAAAAATGAATTGATAAAATGCTTCAAACAAATCGAATTTCATGAATCTTATGAGTCGATGATTGTGTCAACTGGTCTTAAAGAGATTTTTGTTCCAGTAAAGAATCGAATGATCCTTGATCAAATGATTCCAAATTTTGATTGTATTAAAGATGTTTCTAAAAAATATGAAGTTATCGGCATTCACGTATTTTCACTTGATCAAGATGTCGATGCTTATGGAAGAAATTTTGCTCCCATTGTTGGAATTAATGAAGAAAGTGCAACCGGAACATCGAATGGTGCTTTAGCTTGTTATATATTTAAATATCATCAAAAGAAAAGTCAATATATTTTAAGACAAGGATATAGTTTGGATTTACCTTCAGAAATTAAAGTATCACTTGCATTAATCGATGATCAAATTGATGAAGTGTGGGTTGGCGGACAAGCTGTTATTCTATAAAAATTAAAATAAGGAGGATGTGTTTAAAACACGAACATTAAATCTATGTTAACAATCAAAGAACTTAAATTTAAATTAGAAACAGGGCAAGTCACGAGTCTAGATTTGGTTAATGAGGTATTGAGTAACCATGAAAAATGGAAGGATAAAAATGCTATTGCATCTATCAATCCTAAAGCTTTTGACATTGCTAAAAATCTGGATATAGAACGTAAAAATGGACATTTACGTGGACCTCTTCATGGCATTCCTATCTTGATTAAAGATAATATTTTATATCAAGATGGGACAATTACATCATGTAATTCTTACGCCTTTCATGATTTTTATCCCCCTTTTAGTGCCTCAATCACTAAAATGCTTGAAGAAGCAGGGGCAATCATTCTAGGTAAAGCAAATTTGTCAGAATTCGCATATTTCATGAGTGACGACCATATGCCTTCTGGGTATGGATCCATGCATGGACAAGTTAAACATCCATTTGATGAAAAAATTGATCCCTTAGGATCATCAACCGGAAGTGCTGTTGCTGTAAAACTCGGTATAGTACCTGGTGCAATCGGAACCGAAACCAATGGGTCTTTAATGGCACCAGCTTATCAAACTCAAATCGTATCTTATAAACCAACATTCGGTTATGTTTCTAAATATGGGATTATCCCGATCTCTCCAACACAAGATACTGCTGGTCCGATGGCCCAAACAGTTTATGATTGTGCAATGATTATGGATGCGATATTTAAAGAGGATAAACTGGATAAAGACACACTATTTATCAATCGTTCAAAGTCCTTTGTTGAAACTTTAGAAAAGGATAGTTTAAAAGGCAATGTTGGACTTCTAAAGTTATCAAATCATCCATATAGTCCCGAAGATGAAGAAGTTTATCAGAAAGCTAAAGAAAAACTTATCAAACTTGGTTATCAAATCAAAGAACTTGTCATTGAACATCCTAAATTAGATAATCAAGCCACATTAATCATTGAGTTTAAGCATGCAATGAATCAATTTTTGTCAGAAGTAAAAGG